>CALLLY010000187.1 GCA_938008205.1 uncultured Granulosicoccaceae bacterium | reverse complement strand
CTTGCTGCCATTCCCGACACTCACCACTCGCTTTACCCTAAACAGCCCCTGTTAGAATTTGACTGCTCATCCCACCCGTTTAGAAACCAACTCACGACAACGCCATTGGTGTTAAACAACGGCGTGGTGAACATTCCCGATGGTCACGGGTTAGGAATTAAGGTAGTGGAGGAGACGGTTGAGCAATACCGTTGTCAGTGAATCAAAGGTAAAGCACCTGCACGGGAAGGTGCTTTAGCAATGAGATGATTAGATTTCAATACCAGAACGCTTAGTCGCGAATGAGTGCGGTACCCATACTGGATGGATCCAGATAGTCCCGATCCAGTCCCAGTTCACCAATCCACACAAACTTGGCGTCTCTTTCGCCGCCGTTGTCATCATCGTTAAAGTGCACGTTGATGCCAAATGGCTGATTGAGTTCAACACCAATTTCAGTCAGTGGAATGCTAATTTCCAGATTAAACCCTATGTCAGTCTGACCATCCTGATTAATATCTGAAGGAAATATTCCTCCACTGATATCGGAGTCAAACCCATCAGTGCTGAGCTCAAAAAGCATATTTTCCGGCAGTGCCACTGAGCGGGCTCCTTTAATCACCGACACATCTTCCGCTCTGAAATTCATGTGGAAATCATTAATGCCATCGTAGTCGGGAAGCTTTGAATTATCGCCATCAAAAAACAACTCAACACCGTCGTCTTTCCACCACTCAACCCCTGAATCAAACCAGGTTGAGCTATCCAGTATCCTGATCGCAATATAGAGATACTCAGCATCGGCAACGGCCTTCCAGTCGGATCTGAGACCATCCTGTGTTTCAAATCCGGTTTCATCGGCAGTGATCAGTCTATTAATCAGCAAACCATCAGGCTGACCGAGAATGCCACGCCAAACCGCATCAGAGAACCGCCCGTCGATTAACGGTGGTGTTGCGACTCTGGGTACAGAGAAATCTGCCAGCTGGGTTGGATTTCTGCCCCTCACCAGTTCACGCAGATTGGTGTCGCCGTCGTTGTCGGCATCCATACTGGTATCAAAGTCACCGGCGTTAATTGTCAGCATGTTTTCACCTCCCTGACTCACAGTTATTGCGCGTTGGGCAGTGGCAAGGATCAGTCCGCTGTATTCTATAGACTTTACTTCAACTTCAATATTTGCGGTTGAGTCCGCTACCAGCCCGGGGATCACCGCGCTATATTGGTTATCGGTTTTCTGCAAAATAACGTTACTGCCATTGCTGGTGGCTGAAACGGTAAAACCCAACTGAAGTGTCAGCACATCATCGGGGATCAGCACAGTGAGATTCAACGTCGAAGCATCCGGACGATCACTCTCGACGAGCGGGTCAGTGCCTTGCGTGCGTTCATCAAGATTAGAGTAACCATCACGATCAACATCAAAGCCGTTGCCCTGCGTGATGTAGGCATCACCGATATCGATGGTTTCTCCGGATGTGCCAACGAACGTGGTTACTGATTGTTCGGCAAGCTTTATACGGGTGTTGTTGAACAACTCTGTCCAAACCACAGTGACCGTACTATTGGTGCCGGACGGCACCATCACTGTTGCTGTCCAGCGACCAGCGGATTGGGTGGTGGCGAAGGTTCGGTTGTTAACCTTCAACTCTACGTTCAGTTGTGACGGGTCAATGGCCAGAACCTGGCGTATAGGCGCAGGAACAGACAGCTGAATGCCTGCTGCAGATTCCGCATCATCCGTGGTGTTGCCACTGCATCCCATGAAGAATACAGCAATCAATGCAACCACTAACCGTGTAGTCAGAGGTCCGTATTTTTTTTTCATCCGACAACCACTCCAGTGGATCCGGCAATCACCGGGCCGTATTTTCAGGTCATGACATTATCTAACGTCAGCTGGACAAAAGGCAAGCAATGCGCCGAAAGTATGCCTGAAATATTGGCTGACTTCTCGCTACCGAGTGGTCAGCCAGCCTGGCAACAAACGTTTCGCAACCACCAACGCTGAAAAAATCCGATCCCCGTTACTCGCTGCTGTTTTTGTCAGCCAGTTGGGCCATAGCGGCATGGCGAATCTCCGGCACAATCCAAAACAATAGCAGACCGACTATCAACGAACATGCGCAAAACAAAAAGCCGGCGTTGTAGTTACCCGTGAGATCGTAGAGCAAACCTGCGCCAAACGCCCCCAATGCCGCCCCCAGCCCCTGGCCGATGTTGGCCGCCCCGTAAATGGAGGCAAGTCCGCGGCCGGCAAAAAACTCGGCCATTAGCGTTGTGATTATGGGTCCTCGTGCACCCGAAGAAAGCCCCAGGCCGAGAATATAAACCATCAACAAAACCGGATTTACCTGGATCTGCAGCAGTGCCAGTGCAGCAATGCCGGCAAGACTCAATGTGTAACTGAAGCTTGCCACAATATGCTTTGGCCAGAATTCGGCAGCTACCCCGGTTAACACCATGCCCACGAAACTCAACATACCGACAGTACCAAAGGCAAACGCCGCTTCCAGCTCCGTGTAACCCTGGTCAATCAAATACGCCACCGACTGCAGGCTGATACCGAAGATACCGACTGCAGTCGCACCGAAAATACCAAAAAAACCCCAGAAAGCCCTTGTTCGAACGGCCTGCCGCAAACTCATGCCCCCCACCGCTTTGCCATCACGGGTTTTTCGCGGGTTGTCGGCCGCGCCAGCAGAAATCACACGCCACGGCAACACCAGAATCAGCACAAATACGCCGATAAATATCCAGCCCATATACTGGTAGGCATGCTGCCAGCCAGACTTTTCTATATAAAACTGCAGCAGTGGCACCAGCATCAAGGTGCCTAACCCCTGACTGGCATAGCCGACCGACAACGCCGCAGACAAACGCTTGTCATACCACCGCGATAATAATGACTGCGTGGGCACCAGACCGATCATAGAGGCACCAAGCCCTCCTCCAACACCGAGCACCAGATAAAACTGCCACAACTGCCCCAGCTTGCCCGCAACAGAGTAAGAGGCGGCAAGAATTAATGTGCCAAACAGATAATTAAAGCGCGCGCCAAGACGATCAAACGTCATTCCGGCCAGTAGTGATCCGAAGCCGATACTGACCATATAGACCGAATAAACCGAGGCAACCGAAGCTCGCTCCCAGTCAAAGTGCGCACTCAGTGGCAATAGAAATACGCTGAACGTCTCGCCGGCGCCGCGGCTCAATGCCGTCATTACCACACAAACGGCAAGCACCATAAAGCCGGTCAGCAGCGATGAGTTTGAGGAGTGGTGTTTCAAATGACAGAGACAGTTAGCTTACGCTTTGCAGGGAAATTTCGCTCAGGCGTTAGTGTACACTGCAACCAAAGTTAGAGTCGGAGCGAACATGGGCGATCTTTGGCAATTGTCAGCCAGTGAAGTGACTGAAAAAATCACAAGCGGTGAGATAACCGCCACGGCAGTAACTGAAGATACCCTGGCCCGACTCAGTAGCGCCAATCCCGCGATTAACGCCGTTGTTGAAGAAATGCCAGATCAGGCCATGGCAGCCGCTGAGGCGGTAGATAAAGCGATAAAAGCAGGACAACAACCCGGTGTTCTGGCTGGCGTTCCGGTGACTATCAAAGTTGTTTCAGATCAGCGCGGCTTTGCGACCACAAACGGTCTTCGCATTCAAGAAGACCTGATTGCCGATAGCGACAGCCCGGTAGTTGCCAACCTGCGGCGAGCCGGCGCTGTCATTATTGGTCGCACCAACACACCGGCTTTCTCACTGCGATGGTTCACCAATAACTCGTTGCACGGGCATACCTACAACCCGAGAAACCATGCGGTCACACCGGGTGGTTCTTCCGGTGGTGCGGCAGCAGCCACCGCTGCAGGGATAGGCGCTATAGGCCACGCTACCGACATTGCCGGATCTATACGTTACCCGGCATATGCCTGTGGCATTCATGGTTTGCGACCCACACTTGGTCGAGTCCCGGCACACAACTACACGGCACCCGATCGACTGATTGCCGGGCAAATCTGTGCGGTTTCCGGTCCGGTTGCACGCTGCATGGACGACATCAATCTTGGCCTGCAGGCAATGAGTGCGTACAACACCGAAGATCCCTGGTATGTACCCGTACCGCAAAACCTTCCACCGGCAACACGCCGGGTAGCGTTATGCACCAACCCCGAGAACCTCGATACCGCACCTGAGATTATCAGAGCAATGGAAGAGTCTGCCAAAGCATTACAGGATGCAGGATGGCACATAGAAGAGACTGACCTTCCCCCTTTGCGAGAGCCTGCGCGCCTGAATGTCACCCTGTGGCTTGAAGAGCAACGAAGGGTTAATAAAGCGCCTCTCCATCGTGAAGACAACGCCGAAGCCAACCATGTGTTTTCGATGTTGGAGCAAATAGCACCGCAAAGACCAACAGCAGATGATCTGCTGGATATTATGCAAAGCAGAGCCAGATATGTACGAGAGTGGCAGTCGTTCTTTAATCGATACCCGATTGCACTGTGCCCGGTATCCGCGGAACTGCCCTTCGATGATCAGTTAGATGTTCAGTCTGAAGAGAGCTTTATGAGAGTCTACGAGGCACAACTAATTCAGGTTGGCTTACCACTGATGGGATTACCTGGCTTGTCTGTCGCCACCGGAAACAGCACAGACCGACCCAACGGTGTACAACTTCTTGCAGGCAGATACCGCGAAGATTTACTGATTAACGCAGGTCGGGTAATCGAAGCGGCATTTGGCGAACCTGCTCTATGTATCCATACCCATGACTCGACAGGCAAAAGATAGTAAACAGCTACGTATATAGTTTCAGATCACCAATTGGACATGAATTTCAAATTCGCAGTGCGTCTATTCGACCCCAGGCACCAATATCGAGTCACATCTCGCACGATCAGACGGCCTGTTTAGCTCTCAACGACCTTTATTCAGCATCTTTCCGATGTAAGTATCCTCAAAAAAACCGCCCTTTTTACGCCTGATAATTGACGCATAACATTTTCGAATAGCTAAGTGCTGGATTAACAACTCGTTGTTTTTATAGGCATCGGAATTGCTTCCGCCTAGCCCTCGATAAAATTGACAATGCATCATAACAAGATAATTCGGACTTTTGTCCTATAAATACTGTTCACAGCATCCGATAAAACAAGGAAGACATTTATTAGCTGCATTGCATCTGTCTACTTAATAAAAATTTGAGAGCACGAGCATTGAGTACAGACAAAAAAAATGAGCATCTGGCATTACCAATAGGGCTTTCTTCCAGCCTGCCTCAAGAACTCATTACCAGTATCACAAGCAGTTGCACAAATACGAAAACACTGAGAACAGATTCCTTTAGCAGTACATTTCAGTTTTTAGTCCTGAGTGACAGTGATAGAAACTCTGATATTTGCCGTAGCCATGGACCGACCACATCAGTAATTCCCTGCGTCAGTGTATCCACCCAATCGAATAAACACCTTGTTGTAAATTTGTACGATTCGCTGTCTGATTTCATTGCCGACAAACCAAACCGAAATTTGAACGAGGATAAGTTCAGAACTGTCCTGAGTAAAATTGCAGAGTACCACGGCCACGCGAGTGGGTCGCAATCTATTGCCGAGGCAGTAACACACACTAAGTACTCCGATAATAAATTAGCTTCCAATGTTGTCAGATTCCCACCAGGTAAGACCAACAACGGCGAAAGTCAATTTGACGCACCAATAAAAGTTACCGGTAAGTTTCTGGAGAAAAACGGAAAACCCTTTTACATACAAGGAGCCACTTACGGCACATTTGCACCTGATCAGAACGGTGATCAGTATCCCTCTGCGGATATAGTAAAAAACGATTTTGTAACCATGGCTGCGTCCGGCATCAACTCTATAAGAGTGTACACGGTGCCCCCACAGTGGTTGTTGGATCTCGCAAAGCAACACAGTCTGCACGTGATGGTCGGTATTCCCTGGGAACAACATATCGCCCTGTTGGATGATTCAAAAGCAGTGCAGGATGTTCAACGACGTTTTCGACGAGCCATACGGCAGTGCAAAGCACACCCGGCGATTTTCTGTTTTTCAATTGGCAATGAGATCCCCGCCGGAGTCGTTCGATGGCACGGAGAGAAAAAGGTCACCAGATTTCTAAAGTCTCTGTACGACATCGTAAAATCTGAGGCACCAGATAAACTCGTCACCTACGTTAACTTCCCAACTACCGAGTTTCTTTCACTCGACTTCATCGATCTGTATTGCTTCAACGTTTATCTCGAATCCGAAGAATGCCTCGCGGCCTATCTAGATCGGTTACAAACCCTTGCCGGGCCCAAACCCCTGCTGCTGGCGGAAGTCGGACTGGACAGTCTTCGCAACGGAGAGTCCACACAGGCTGCCTGTCTGGAGACGCAAATTGAAACCATATTTGACCACGGTGCTGTAGGCACCTTTGTTTTTTCATGGACAGATGAATGGTACGTGGGTGGAAGAACTATCGAAGACTGGTTCTTCGGTTTGACAACAACAGACAGAAAATCAAAACCCGCACTGGCCAGTGTCAAGGCACTTTATCAACGTGCACCTTTTATCAACTTTGAACACTGGCCATCATTTACGGTGGTCGTCTGTAGTTACAACGGATCGTCAACTATCAGACAAACACTGGAGAGACTCAACGCGCTGGACTACCCGGACTACGAAGTCATCGTCGTCAACGACGGCTCTACCGACACAACGGCCGATATTGTAAAGGAGTTCCCGGTTACACTGATTAGTACGGAAAACAAAGGATTATCCAGTGCCAGAAATACAGGCTATCTGGCGGGAAGTGGTGATCTGGTGGCGTACATTGATGACGATGCCTTTCCAGAGGAACACTGGCTTAGGTACCTGGCCATGGCCTTTATACAACAGGATGTAGCGGCAGTTGGCGGGCCAAACTATCCGGTACCAAATGATGTCATGGTGGCTGACTGCGTTGCCAATGCACCAGGCGGACCGATGGAAGTCATGTTGACAGACAACATTGCAGAGCACATACCTGGTTGCAACATGAGCTTCAGGAGAAGTGCGCTGAACCAGATCGGCGGTTTTGATCCACAGTTTCGAGCCGCCGGCGACGATGTGGATCTATGCTGGAGGATACAGCAGGAAGTCGGAAGCATAGGATTTCAACCGGCAGCTTTTAACTGGCATCGCAGACGCAACACCGTAAGCGGGTATTGGAAGCAACAGAAAGGCTACGGGGTCGCTGAGTCATTGCTGGAAAAAAAATGGCCCATGAAATACAACCAGGCTGGTCACTTGAGTTGGCAAGGGCGACTCTATGGACAAGGCTTTACCCGGCACTTTACGGGAGTGAGAAATAGAATTTATCAGGGTGTTTGGGGCAGTGCCCCTTTTCAACGTGTCTATCAACTGAGATCCCCTGATATATATTCAATAACCCTGATGCCGGAATGGATGGCAGTAATTGCTACTCTGTCGGTATTTACTCTCATCGGATTGTACTGGACACCGATCGCCTGGATGGCTATTCCCTGTTTCCTGTCTATTGCAATCTGGATCGGGCAGGCTTTTATGACAGCCTTGTCCGGTTGCTATGACGTGCCAAAATCTTTAACTATAGGGTACTGCAAGCGCGTTGCCACGACCACATGGCTTGCGATGATTCAACCAGTGGCGCGATTTACAGGACGGGTTAAAGGTGGATTAACACCAATGCGTACAGTTGGGGACCTTACTAAAAAAGGTACTATCAGCTTGCCATTGTCTGAAACTGGAGAACACTGGACTGGAACCACTGACGATTCCGTAAGCAGACTCACCGCAGTTAATCAAATCCTACTGGGCATTAACATTCAGTCGGTCATGGGATCAGACTATGACAACTGGGATCTGGAGATACCAGGCGGAGTGTCAGGTTCATCGCGACTATCTTTAATGGTCGAACATCATGGTGAGCACTCCGAACTGGTTCGCTACCGGATCACTCAAAAACCCCATTTACCCGCTGTATTGATCAGCGTTTCATTATTAGCGCTCACGTTCAAAGCGATCTCAACGGCTAACCCGTTTATCGCTCTGTTATTCCTCTCGCTGTCTGCGGCCACCGCAATTAAATCACTTCGCGACAGTGGTCATGCAGCAAGGCTGCTAAGAGATTCGGTCCAGTATGTGGCACTGGATGAAACAACACAACAAGCGCCTTCGCAAGTGGAAGAAAGTATCGAAGGAGGCGTAGATACTCGTGCCATTGCCTAAACTGTCATACGTATTAATTTTTCTGTTGCCGGTCTTTTTCCTGCCTGCGATATCTGTCGCAGATCAGCCCGGCGCCACTGCTTACTGGAAACTGCTAGGTTCGCACAACGGCGAGAAGTCGATTAGCAAGTACTACGAATCGCAAGTCAATGGCACTGCAATTCGCTTTAACGGTGCAGTCGGTCTGTTAAGCGCCGAAGGCCTGAGTGGAAAGCTGATAAGAATCTCCCGTCGCAGTGCCACCCGCCTCGGGACGGCAACGTGGAAAATGAATATGGATGACGGATACCAGATCAGCTTCTACCTGGACACCAATTTCGGCAAGCGACAACTTACCTATACGCAATCTAAAACAAAACCCTTAAAAGTTACACAGCACATTTTTCATTTTCAACTAAATAGTGAAACCGGACAGTGGCTGGATATTGTTCGCAATCTACATCACGATCTGCAAAAGGCAGAACCCGGCAATGCTATCCGTGCAATCAATTTCGGACTGGTCAAAGGTAGTGGTGCGATAGCAGATTTTAACTTTCGATCACTACCAGCAAACAATCGATTTGCAAAAAACCGGTTATTCGCGTTGCAAAGCACCAAGCGCAAAAATCCAATAACCATTACACAAAAAAATAATCCGATCGGGCTGGACACACAAACTAAACCAATAACTCCTGTAGCAGCAGCAGCGCTGCCGACCGGCCCTCGCCGCTCAATTCGCCTACCGACTAAACAACCCCGACAACTGTCGATCACAGTCGACGGAAAACTAAACGAAGCACTGTGGCAACAAGCCCCGGTCGCCGGCGATTTTCGTGTTAACGAAAAAAGATCACCAGCGCAGGATCTGACAGAAGTTCGGGTACTCTCAGACAGCAATTACCTCTACTTCTCGTTTCGCTGCTTCGATGACCAGCCAAATCTGGTCAGCGCTATTAAAACTCTGCGAGATGGCGGTCTGGGTATCGACGATTCTGTGTCGGTAAAAATTGATACCTACAAAGATTTCAATACCGCAGCAACCTATTCAATTAACGCCATTGGCACGCAGGATAATCAGCTTGCGGGTGGCAGCGCTAACAAGATCCAGTGGAAAGGTGACTGGCAAGGTGCTGCTGCAAAGACCAGCTATGGGTGGTCTGCGGAGTTGGCGATCCCTTTTAATGTACTACGATTCAACAATCGTACGGACTCTTTCGGGATCAATTTTTCCCGCTATCAGAACCGAACTTCCGAGCACAGTCATTGGGTTAAACCCAGCACCCAAAAAAACCGTGACCCGCTGGGTTTGCTCACCGGTCTCAGCCTTCCGGAAAGCAGCACCAGTCGTCAATGGACATTAATGCCATACGTAGTTGCCGGTAAAAACGTCGCTGATCGCGATGGAACCGTGCAGGACGAATCCTTTCATGGTGGCTTAACGTTACGATATCAGCCAACCAGTAATTTAACCGGACTACTGGAGTTACTGCCGGATTTTTCGCAGGTAGAGTCTCAGGTGTCAGATATTGATTTCAGTTACAACGAAAAAGCACAGGATGACTACCGGCCCTTTTTTCAGGAGGGTGCTGCATATTTCGGAAATGACACTCAGTATTTTTACAGTCGGCGTGTGCCTGACTTTAATTCGGCAATCAAAACATTCACACAGGACGGTAAAAACATCCTCGGGGCTCTT
>CALLLY010000186.1 GCA_938008205.1 uncultured Granulosicoccaceae bacterium | reverse complement strand
CTACAAAGCCACCGAGGCGATCAATTTTGCTCAGGGCGATCTGATGATGCTCGGTGCCTTCGCCACGCTGACCATGGTCAATGACGATTGGCTGGGGCTGCCGTTTATACCCGGAGTATTGTGTGCCATTGTTCTTATGGCGGTATTTTGTTATCTGCTTGAATGGGTTGTTATCAGAAGATTGTTCGGCCAACCGCAGTTTTCTGTTGTCGTGCTAACAATTGCACTTGGTTTTGTTTTGCGTTTTTTTGCCGGAGTGATCTGGGGTCATGCACCGCAGTCACTCGAAACGCCTATGGCAGGTAAGTCACTTCAATTCGGGCATGTTATTGTAGGTGTAGACGAATTGCTGGTGATTGTTGCAACCGTTTTGCTGACCGGAAGTCTGTTTCTGTTTTTTTCACGCACCAGAATTGGTGTTGCTATGCAGGCGTCCAGTCAGAATCAGCTCGCCGCGTTGTATATGGGAATCCCGGTAAAGCGGATCAGTTCATTGATTTGGGGGGTGTCCGGTGTTACGGCAACGATCGCAGGAGTTTTGTTTGCTGCAAAGGGATCTATTGATCCTTCCAGTGGATTGCTTGGCATTAAAGCGTTTGCTGCTGCTGTCATTGGTGGCTTTGGCAGTTTGCCCGGAGCTTTGCTTGGCGGTTTGATAATAGGTATTGTCGAACCGATGGCGCAGTATTATGCGCCGACCGGGGTGAGCCAGATTGCACCCTATGCCATCATGCTGGTGGTGCTGGTGATCAGGCCGAACGGTATATTATCTCAGGTGGTAGAAAAGAAAGTTTGAAGCAATAACTGTATTGCAGATAACGTGGTCTACGGAGGAAATTCATGACAATGGTAGATAACAGGATATCCGGTTGCGCCGTATTTCTGAACAAAGTAGTTGCTGTATGCGTTAACTACAGAAACAAGCAAGGTTAACCCCAACAGCGATGCGACATCACTTTAGAACCAGCTATTCACAGGAAATACGATCATACGAAGATGGTCGTCAACTGATGTGGTATCTGTTGCTGCTTCTTGTTGCTATTGTTGCGCCTTTTTTACTGGACGAATATCTGTTGGGGGAGGCAACCCAGATCCTGATCTGGGCTTTGGCGGGAATGGGATTAATGGTGCTTGCCGGACACACTGGTCAGGTTAGTCTGGGGCATGGCGCCTTTCTGGCCTGTGGTGCCTATATGCAAAATTTCCTGGTGAGTCTTTCCATCCCCTTTCTGTTTGCCTTACCGTTGTCGGGCCTGTTTGCCGGAATTGTCGGGGTATGTTTTGCAGTTCCCGCACTGAGATTAAGTGGTGTGTATCTGTCGATTGCGACACTGGCGCTAGGTGCTATTGCCGAAGACATTATCATTATGCTGGAACCGTGGACCGGTGGTGTAGAGGGTGTCTATCTGGATTCGGCGGTTTTTCTCGGTATTGACTTCGATCGCTACGCTGATGGTTTATCCCCGCTTGCTTCTGCCGGACATAATTTTTACTGGTTATGTCTGATGGTTGTGTTACTGGTGACTATCGGCTACATCAACCTGCTGCGTTCTGCCACCGGCAGGGCAATAACCGCAATCCGCGACAGCGAGATCTCTGCGCGTGCCATCGGCATAGATGTGGCGAAATATAAAACTCTGTCATTTGCATTATCATGTTTTGTGACGGGAATAGCCGGCGCTCTGCTGGCACACTTTCTTGGTGCCTTTAACTACGAAGCGTTTACCATTCTAATTTCAATACAGCTTTTGATGATGATTACCATCGGTGGCATCGGTTATATACACGGCGCGTTTGTAGGCGCGATACTTATCGTATTGTTGCCGCTATGGATCACCATAATCAGAGAGCATGTTTCAGGTTTTCTTGAGCTTGGTAATGCATCTATTCCCGGGCTTGATCAGGCTGTGATTGCAGTGCTGCTTATTCTGTTTATACTAATCGAGCCCATGGGCGTTTATGGCCGGTGGTTGAAAGTCAGGGGCTGGTGGCGCCTGTTCCCATTGGCACGCAAAAAAATGTTTCGTCGACATCGAACCTATTTGAAAACGGAACGCCTGCGGTGAGCTTGCTCAAGGTCAATGAACTGACCATGCGGTTTGGCGGTGTGGTGGCAGTAGATCAATTGTCTTTCAGCGTTGAAAAGGGTGAAGTCCTCACGCTAATCGGGCCTAATGGCGCGGGAAAGTCATCCATCTTTAATTTGATCAGTCGTCTCTACAATGCCAATCACGGCAGTATTTATTTTAATGATACAGAGATTACGCAGTTACCGGCGCATCATATTGCCGGACTTGGAATTGCGCGGACCTTCCAGAATACCGAACTGTTCGAACACGCAACGGTACTGCAGAATATTCTCACAGGTTGTCATGTACTCCGAAGCACAACGGCCTTGCAGCATCTTTTTTTTACCAAAAAAGTGCGTCACGAAGCACTTGAGCATCGTCAGCGTAGTGAAGAGATTATCGACTTCTTCGACTTGCAATCGTTCCGGCATTCGGTGATTGCCGGGCTGCCTTACGGTGTTCGAAAAGTTGTTGAAATTGCCAGAGCGGTTGCTTGCCGGCCGGCCCTGCTGTTACTCGATGAGCCAACTGCCGGATTGTCGGCAGAAGAGTCATCAGATGTAGCCTTCTGGATCGACGATCTGCAGAAAGACGCGGGCATGACAATTTTAATGGTCGAGCACAACATGGATCTGGTCCTTCGTGTGTCAGACAGAATAATTGCACTCGAAGATGGTGCGCTACTGGCGTCCGGCTCACCGCAGGAAGTGCTCGAACATCCGGACGTGATTGCGGCATACCTGGGAACAGGCACCGGGGAACAAATGGATGTGACGCTGTGACAGATCCATTGTTGTCGGTAAACAATCTCGAATCTCACTATGGGCCGGTGGTGGCATTGCGCGGGATTAGCCTGACGGTGTCCACTGCAGAAATTGTCACAATACTGGGTTCAAACGGTGCGGGTAAAACCACTTTGCTAAGGTCTGTCAGTGGCGTACTGGAGCCGCACAAGGGAGATATTCGCCTGAAGGGAAACAGCATTGTAAGGGACAGGCCCGAGCAAATAGTACGGCAGGGAATTGCGCATGTGCCGCAGGGCAGGGAGGTGTTTCCACTTCTGAGCGTACTGGATAATTTGCTCATGGGGGCTTATACCCGTAGTGACCGGAAATCGGTAGAACATGATCTGCAGCTTGTATATCAGTACTTTCCAATTCTTGCGGAACGTGCCCAGCAACGGGCCGGTACATTATCCGGTGGTCAGCAACAAATGCTTGCCATCGGGCGCGGTCTGATGGCGCGGCCGGGAATTATGTTGCTTGATGAACCCGGGCTGGGGTTGTCTCCGCTGCTGGTGACGGAAATATATCGGATAATCGAAAAGCTAAATCGTGATTTGCAGGTTTCCATGTTAATCGTAGAGCAAAACGCAACCGTCGCTTTGAGAGTTGCAAACCGTGGTTATGTGATGGAGTTGGGGCGTATTGTGTACGAAGGTGAGTCTGATCGTTTGCTGCGGTCAGATGATATTAAAGAGTTTTTTCTTGGCAGGGGCGCCAACGATGAAAAACATGCACAAAAACGCTGGAAAAGAAAAAAGACATGGCGTTAATGGTTGCCCGTTCTGTGTGTTTGCGAGGTTACTGATTGTGGCCAGGCGAGTCTAATTAGCAATGGCTTCTGATAGTAAAACCTCGTTAATCAGCGCTGAGCAACGCCTTGCCGTAGATGATTGCGACACGATCGCCAGTCTGTTCCGGTTTCGCTGCAAGCAGCGTGCTGAACGTACCGCGCACCGGGAGAAAAATCTTGGAATATGGCAGTCCTATAGCTGGAATGACTACTATGAGTCTGCAAGTCTGATCGGGCTGGGGTTGACAGAACTTGGTTTTGCGCCGGGTGATCGCGTTGCAATTTTGTCTGAAGATAACCTGCAGTGGCTGTATTGCGATATGGGTATTACTATTTGTGGTGGCATTCCTGTGGGGGTTTATACAACCGATTCGTCGGTACAGCTGTCGTATGTTATTAATGATAGCGGGGCCGCATTTCTGTTTGTCGAAAATGAGGAGCAACTCGACAAATATCTGGAAGTTCAGGACGAACTCGCTCCATTGAAAAAAGTCATAGTATTTGAGCGCGATGGCCTGCGGGAATTCACACACGAGAATGTTTTGTTTCTCGATGAGTTATATGAACTGGGGCGCTGTGCAGAGTTGTGTGATTATATTGATCAAAGTATCGATAGTATAAAACCTCACGATACTGCACTGATAATCTACACCTCCGGTACCACCGGTCCACCAAAGGGAGCCATGATCAGCCATCGCAATGTGCTATATCAGTTAACCGTTTGCGAGATACTTCTAGATATCAGAGACACTGATGAACAATTGTGCTTTCTGCCGTTGTGTCATATATACGAGCGTGTCTTGTCGGCGCATCTGCCGCTCGCTACCGGAGCGACTGTTAATTTTACCGAGAGTGTCGATACTGTATTTGAAAACATGCGGGAGGTATCGCCACATACGTTTGCGGCGGTACCCAGGTTTTGGGAAAAGGTTTATTCTGAGGTGCAGATCAGACGCAATGAGGCATCTGCGACCGGGCGTCTTGCATTGGATATGGCAGTTGCCTGTGGTTTAAAGCGATACCAGCAACCTGATAACCGGTTAAATAATATTGCCTATCGCTTCTGGGACATGGCCGTGTTATCAAATTTGCGTCGAATGCTCGGTATGGATCGCATGCGCAGAGGCAGCAGCGGTGCAGCGCCGGTGAGTAAGGCACTGCTCGACTGGTTTAATGCTATTGGTGTACCCGTTCTGGAGGGCTACGGTGCAACGGAAACTACCGCGGTTGCCAGTGTTAATAGAGCAGAAAACAATGTTCCAGGCTCTGTGGGTGAGGCGCTTCCCGGTAGTGAGATATCAATTTCAGCGCAGGGTGAGGTGTTGATTCGCGGTCCGCATGTATTTAAAGGATACTGGAATAAGCCTGAACTCACACAGGATGCGCTTGGCGCAGACGGATGGTTGCATACGGGTGATATTGGTATGCTGGACAACGGCATATTAACTATTACCGGCCGTATCAAAGATATCATCATTACGGCAGGTGGTAAAAATATATCGCCTGCTGAAATTGAAAGCCGGTTGAAGTTTTCTCCGTATATTTCTGACGCGATTGTGATCGGTGATCGGCGCAAATACCTGACGTGCCTGATCATGATAGATCAGGATAATGTAGAGACCTATGCGCAGGAACATCGTGTGCCCTTCTCTGATTTTGAGTCGCTTTGTGCGGCACAGCCTGTGATCGATCTTATTCAAAGTGCTGTTGAACAGACGAATCAGGAA
>CALLLY010000185.1 GCA_938008205.1 uncultured Granulosicoccaceae bacterium | reverse complement strand
CCCGGACATGGTTGAAGGGCACGGCGAAGGATGGATTACTGCTGTGACTCATTCACCCGAGCTGGGGCACTGGATTGGCCTTGGTTACATTGCTGGTGGCCATAATCACTGGGCTGGAAAAACACTGGTTGCTGCTGACCCCGTACGCACCGGCAATGTTGATGTAGAAATTGTTTCACCTCACATGGTCGACCCGACCGGGGAGCGTATGCATGGCTGAGCAAACACCCGCAAGAATTTCTGCGTTAAGCGGACATATCATACCCGGGCACCACGGTGTCGAAGGTTCCGGTGTCACGATCAAAGAAGTCCCGGACCTTATGTTGTGGCAAATGGCCGCCTGGGCCGATACAGTAGACCGCGCTGCGAGCCAAGTGGCGCAGCAATCCGGTATGGGATCAGTGCCGGGTTTCGCTGCCGCCACCGGTAACCACCAGCGTGCTCTATTGAGGATCGAGCCGTTGAAGTTCTGGGTATTCGGGGCCAGCGTTAGCAGTGAAAGCAGCGATCAGTCGGTTGTGCTTGATCTGTCGCACTCTCGTACACATTTGCGATTGACCGGCGACAACGCAACTGATTTGTTGAACAGCTATATGCCGATAGATTTGCGTGAACGGTCTTTTCCGGTGAACAGTGTGGCGTCTACGGCGTTTCATCATGTGGGGGTGACTCTGTGGCGTTCTGATGCCGGGTTCGAGTTGTTTATTCCTCGTGGGTTTGCATTGTCGCTGTGGGAGTTGTTGCAGGATGCTGCGTTGCAGTATGGGTTGACTGTGGAGCCATAGCGGGGATGTCGCTGCAGCGGGCGTATTCTTAAAAAGATCAAAGTAACGCCCGCTGCAAGCGACATCCAACCCCGGCTTGCGCAACATCATTATCATGTATATAGTTAATACATTAACTATTTCAGCCGATAAGTTGCCATGGAAGAATTCGACCAGTCGTTACCCATGATCCTGAATCGGGCACTCGATTCGGTACTCCCGCCATACCGGGAAATCTTTCTACGCTACGAGCTCACGGAACCACAGTGGCGGATTCTGCGGGTTGTGTGGACCGGCGAGAAAATCAAATCGGTGGATCTTGCGAGCCGCACTCTGTTGGCGCCTGCCAGTATCGTCGGCATCATCGATCGGTTGGAGAAGAAAGGGCTGGTCTCGCGGGTGCGATCAACATCAGATCGCAGAGCCGTCTATATCACCGCTACGGCGGAAAGCCGCAAGCTGCAGGAAGAAGTCAGTCCGCAGATTGCTGCTATTCAAAAGCGTATGAAATCCCTGGTGTCCGAGGACGATTGGGATCATATGGAACAGACTCTGGTAAAAATATCTTATTTACTGAATAACGACCTGCCGGCTGATATGCCGGAAGCTACCGCGGAGAACCGACAATGACAGCAGCGAAAGTGAGTGCAGTTTCAAAGCCCGGTACCGGCATTCGAACCGGGGCTCAGTACCTTGATGGTTTGCGTGATGATCGGGAAGTATGGACTCGCGGTGCCCGCGTTGCAGACGTTACCGCAGAACCCGGTATGGACCGAGGGGCGGCAACACTTGCTTCGTTTCTCGACAACCAGCACAAGCCGGAATTCATCGATAAGGTGACATACCTGGATGCGGATGGTGATCGTTGTGGCATGGCTTTCAAAATGCCAGAGACACAGCAGGACATTCTGGATCGCGGGGTTGCCTACTACGAGTGGGCCAAGTGGTCCAACGGTATGTTCGGTCGAACACCGGACTATAAAAATGCTTCGGTGATGTCGTTTGCGGCGGCCACAGAGTTTTTGGCGCAGGGAACCAAAGGGCAGGCAGACTTTGCGAAGAATATGGTTGCCTACTACGACTATGTTCGCAAAAACGATAAGGTGCTAACCCACACGTTGGTTAATCCATCGGTGTCACATCAGCAAGCATCTCAGGGAAAGTTCAATGAAGAGGTTGCACTGCATGTGGTCAAAGAAACTGATGCAGGAATCATTGTTAAGGGTGCGCGGTTGCTTGCGACACTTGGGCCGTTGGCAGATGAAATTGAAGTCTTTCCGTCTACTGTGTTGAGAGCTGCTCCGGAAAACATCCCGTTTGCGTTTGCTTTTGCTATACCCATTGCCACTAAAGGTCTGAAGCTGCTGTGTCGTGATTCTTACGATCACGGCAAGTCGACTTTTGATGCTCCACTGTCATCGCGATATGAAGAAATGGATGCGGTGGTAATCTTTGACAACGTACTGGTACCTTGGGAACGCATATTTATGTATGGGCAACCTGAGTTATGTAATCAGGCGTTTGGCGCTACGCATGCGGTTGTTCATATGGCGCATCAGGTGGCGGCAGGTAAACTGGCTAAATCCGAGTTTATGGTGGGGTTGATGTGCGCTATCGCCAAAGCTACCGGTAAAGACAAAGATCTGCATACCAAGGGGCTAATCAGTGAAGTTATGATGATGGCCGAGAGCGTTCGGGCATTCCTGTTTTCTGCTGAAGCACATGCTGAAAAGAACGAGTACGGTTATTACATGCCGCAGCGCAGGCCGCTGGATACTTCGCGAAACCTCTACCCGAAAATGTATCCCCGAATGGTAGAAATACTGCAGTTGCTTGGTTCTTCTTCGTTAATGGCTACTCCTGCAGAGGGAGATTTTTCCAATGCAATGGCAGCGGATGTTGAACAATACTTTCAGGTTGCCAACCTTGAATCAAAAGACAGGGTGGCACTTTACCGGCTGGCGCATGATGTTGCCGTCTCTGGTTTTGGAAATCGCCAGGCACTGTATGAAAGGTTCTTTTTCGGCCCGCCAATTCTCATGCAGTCTGCCTATTTTGATTTGTACAACCGTGACGACATGATTGACCGCGTAGACGAGTTGTTAAAGAGCTAAAGGAACAAATTAGCCAGGTGGTGTGGGTGCTTCGATCTGCGGACTCGCAGATCTTGATAAACAGCAGCGGGAACGGTTTAGGTAGATCATGACGGAAAGCAGCATTGATGCACGTGAATTTCGCACCGCACTCGCCTGTTTCGCAACAGGAGTAACGGTGGTCACGGCGCGTTCTGCAGATGGTGAGAACTGCGGGATGACTGCATCGAGTTTTAATTCCGTATCAATGGACCCGCCATTGGTGTTATGGAGCGTAACTAAAACCGCACTGTCAGCTGATGTCTTCCGGCAAGCCGAACGGTATACCATTCACGTGCTGGGGTCAGAACAGCAGGGGATTGCCAGTCAGTTTGCGACCCGCGGGATAGACAAGTTCGAAGGGGTATCCTACGGGCACGACCAGTACGGCGTACCTGTATTGGAAGAGCATGCAGTAAGGTTCGACTGCAAACAGTGGGCGGTCTATGAAGGTGGTGACCACTGGATAATTGTGGGTGAGGTCACTGGCATTGAACGTTGTAATAAAGAGGTGCTGGTTTTTTGTGAGGGATCGTTCGCAACGCCCAATCCTATTCGTACTGCCCCGGCAGCGGAACGATCAATGGAGGAGCCGGAAAGTCCGGTCGATCGCTTGTTGTTGTACAACCTGGCGCGTGCGTATCACCAGATGAGCAACCAGTTTCACTCCGGGGTGCGCGACAGCGGGCTGAGTATTCCGCAGTGGCGCATACTGGCATCATTGTACGGTCAGGTGTCCAGAACCAGGCAAGACCTGCAGGATCGAACATTTCTTGATCGGGAGTCTTTGAATGACTGTCTTGCGCAGCTGGAGAAGAATCGGCTGTGCGTGGTTAGCGCCGAGAACAGTACGGTATCGGGCACTGAAGCCGGCCACGAGCGCGTGCGCCATTTGTTTGAACTCGGACAGGCGCAGGAACGTGACGCAGTTGGCGGGAAATCGCTGGATGACCTTATCGATCATCTTGCCGAGATTGTCAAAAACACCTGACTTTCCGCACGCAGTTCTCATAGTTTGCCGGCAATTGCCTGCCTTGTGTGGCCGGGATTCAGTTATTCATCCGGGTGGCCGATCTCAGTAGTTGGGAATGTTTTTGCAGCAAGTGGGGCCGGTAGTCAATCTTAACCCGGATGTTGAACTTAATGCCTTTAAAAACACCGCAACGAAAAACAGCGGGTAACGTCGATGTGACATTCGCGTCGATGGACCAGCGGTTCAGTAGTGCGAGTATAAAAAAACGACTGTTCATCATGTCGTTTCTGATGCTGGTTGTGGCACTCACTGCGGGTGGCACGGTGCTGGTGACGTTTCTTAATTTGACTATGTCCAAAGAACAACTGGCGTTGGCAGCCGGCTGTATCACCGCAGTTCTCATTATTGGCATCGGCCTGCCTATGATTGTGTTTCAGAAGAAAAGCCTGGATGCTTACAACCTGATGATGAACGCGCTGAATGTTGTTGATGCGCCCCTCACCATTTATAAAGAAGATCGTACTGTCGTGCAATTTAACGAAGCGGCCAACCGCTTTCATACGGATTTGGGTGCAAGTATTTCGGTAGGGATGACGGAACGTGAGTTAATTGCACAGTCTGCGTCAAGCCATGCGAGTGACAAACCCTCTCAGGAGCAGTGGACAGACCAGACCCTCGCAGCCCGACAGGATCAACTGGGTACAGGCAACACGCGAACAATCTATAACAAGCAGACCGGCCGTTACTACCAGTTGATTGTGGCACGGCTCGATACCGGTCATATTGTCGATATGAAAACTGACGTGTCTGAGGTGAAGACCAAAGAGCTCGCGCTGGCTGTCAGGGAAGAAGAGCTTAAAAAATCACGTAACGAAGCTCAGGCCTCTAATCGCGCCAAGTCTGAGTTTCTAGCCAACATGAGTCACGAAATCAGAACGCCGATGAATGGTGTAATCGGTATGACTGAACTGCTGCTCGACAGTGATCTCAGCAGCGAACAACGCATGTATGCGTCAACGGTTTCGAAGTCGGGTCTGGCACTACTTACGATTATTAATGATATTCTGGATTTTTCCAAGATTGAAGCAGGCAAGCTCGAGCTCGATCCGGACAGTTTTAATTTAAGAGCGGCGATGGACGACGTAGCCAAGGCATCTCCAAAGCCGGCAACAGCCTGGTTCGCTATTCCTTG
>CALLLY010000184.1 GCA_938008205.1 uncultured Granulosicoccaceae bacterium | reverse complement strand
GCTGGCGTTAAACGGTATCGGACCCGGTACTCAGGTTGCCGTTGTGGCGGAATCCCAGTCTCGCCCCGTTCTTACCCAGTTGTGCGGACTGGCGCTGTTTGACCTGGGCGCTCAGTACTCGACCATCATTATGCCCACTCCCCCGCAATCCGCACCTGTTCCGGTGAGATCTACCGGGGCCTCTAACGCTATCCAAAATACTCGTCACGTTGTCGAAGCGCTTAAACACGTCGAAGTGATCGTTGACGTCACGGTTGAAGGGTTACTTCACGCCGAAGAGTGGCCTGAAATTGAAGAGGCTGGTGTTCGGCTTTTTGTTGTGTGCAATGAACATCCTGAAGTTCTTGAAAGAACAGAACCCAAAGCTGAGTTAGGGCCAAAGGTACAACTTGGCATTGACATGCTAAACGACGCCAGTGAAATGCGTGTTACCAGTAAGGCGGGTACTGATCTCGTTATTGATATTCGAGATGCACCTTGTGGTGGCACACCCGGCTTTACCACCAGCCCTGGTGGCGTCGCTCATTGGCCCGGCGGACTGTGTTTGTGCTTTCCCGGTGAAGGTGCAGTTAATGGCCGCATTGTGATGGCCCCCGGTGATATGAACCTCACCTTCAAAACGTATTTAAAAGACCCTATCGATTTGAAGATCGAAAAAGATTTCATCACCGATATCGGTGGTGACAATGTTGATGCTGATTTCTTCCGTGAGTATCTGGCGGCCTGGGACGATCCCGTTGCCTATGGCATGAGTCACGTCGGTTGGGGCATGAACCCACACGCGCGTTGGGAATCTATGGCGATGTATGACAAAGGTGATGTACAGGGCACAGAGTTCAGAGCATGGGCCGGTAACTTCCTCTGGTCAACGGGCTCCAATCAATACGCTGGTCGCTTTACGCTTGGGCACTTTGACCTGCCTATGCGTGGGTGCACCCTGACACTTGACGGTAAAGACGTCGTTATCGACGGGATGTTGCAAGGCGACCTGGCCTGAAGAAGGATTAAAAGTTATGAGCAGCTTTAGAGACTATTACGACACTTCCAAATTCAGTGACAAGCATGTTGAGATGTTGCAGAAGATCAATGAGCTCGGGCCAAAATTTGCCGAACGTTCCGTGCAGGTAGATCTCAATGCCGAGTTCCCGACTGAAAACTACGAGGAGATGGCAGAGCATGGCTTTCTGAAGCTGGTCATACCAGAAGAGTATGGTGGCCGCGGTTTTTCATTGGGAGAGTACGCCACCATTGGCGCCGAAATTGGCAAATACTGTGGTGCCACAGCGCTCACCTTTAACATGCATACCTCATCAATGATGTGGTTGAGATTTATGTATGAAATGCCACACCTTAGCGCTGAAGAGAAGGCCGCATTCGCTGCAATGCGCGATCGTCAGTTTCCGAAAGTCGTTAACGATAACGCCATATTCTCGCAGCCTATTTCAGAAGGCGGTGTGAACTGGACTTCTGATCCGATCCAAACCAACTGCAGGAAGGTTGACGGTGGCTGGGTGATTAATGGTTTCAAAAAATTTGCCTCGCTGGCCGGTCACTGTGATTACTACTCAATTGTTTGTACCGAGCACTTTGACGGTCAGGAGCCTCGCCATGAAGACACCATGGACTTTGCCGTTCATAAAGATTCCGAAGGGCTGTCTATTGTGGGTGACTGGGACCCGCTGGGTATGCGCGGCACTTGCTCACGAGACCTGGTATTGAAAGATGTTTTTGTATCAGAAGAAGACTTGATGATGCCTGCAGGTGTGTTCGTAAAAACGTTACCACACTGGCCCGCGATGATGGCAACGCTTACCCCTGCCTATATGGGTGTGGCGCAGTCAGCATATGATTTTACGGTTAGCTATCTGCGCGGTGAGCTGCCAGGCCAGCCACCGGTTGATCGTCGTGTTTATCCTACCAAACGCGCAACCGTCGCACGTATGTACCAGAAACTCACTGAAATGCGGACCCTGTGGACGGTGGCATTTTTTGAAGCGAAGCCCCTGCCCTCCAAGGCTGAAGTGATGCGATTGTATGCAGCACAGCTTGCGGTCATGGATGGTGTGCAGGAAGTGGCCGCCATGGCGGTTCGCACCTGCGGTGGTCAGTCAATGCTAAAAACGCTGCCACTCGAAAGGATCTACCGGGATAGCCGTTGTGGCGCGTTAATGTTGCCATACACCACAGAGATCATGGAAGACTATCTCTCAATGATGTCAGTGTATGACATGGAAGAGATCGATAACGCTCCTAACGACACCGTGTCTGCACGAACGTCTTTATGGCGTCCCTACACTGACAATGCCGCTTAAAACAAAACCGACGAGTTTATAACCTGCATTCAGATTTCAAATCCAGCCAATGAAAAAACACGAGGTTCGCTGTACAAAAAAGTTAGACCATGTCTCACAGGCATGGGCGCATATTCGTGATTTTGGTTCGTGCTGGCACCCGGACATTGTAAAAAATAAAATTGAGATTGGGGCAACTGGCGCTGCTGTGCGGGTTTTTACCGGAACCGATGGTAGTACTTATCGTGAACAGATCACTTATTTCAGTGATACCGATCAGCTGCTGCGCTATGCGTTAATTGATGGCATTGATGGCATTGAAAACTATCGCGGCGAAGTTTCGACCACCGCCACCTCCGTTAACTGGACTGCATCTTTCAAAGCAGCGGATGCACTCGGAAAAGCTGTGGCTGCCGGCACTAGTGATATCTTTAACAACGGCCTTGAATGGTTAAACAACAATACATCAGGCCCCGACACGATAAAGCCAACACCGGCATCTGCAACCCGACCCAAACTTCAAGCCACACATATTAAAGGTGCGGCTCATCTGTCGGTACTCAGTGCCACCCATGCCCATGAACCATGCTGGACGCTGGTATTATTTGTACATGGCATTGGCGGCAATGCAGGCAACTGGCGAACACAGCTCGAAGCCATGGCGGATACACACAACGTGGCCGCGCTGGATCTACGCGGCTATGGTGATAGTGCATTAGGCAATAATCAATCACACATTGATGATTACTGCGACGACATCCTCAGTGTCATGCAACACTTCGGTTCCCGCAAGCTGGTTATCGTGGGTCTTAGTATGGGCAGCTGGATCGCCACCAGTTTTGCTATGCGTCATCCACAGCTACTTGCAGGACTGGTACTGGCGGGTGGATGCACCGGCATGTCAGAAGCTGATGCCGATGAGCGTAACAATTTTCTGCAATCACGCGCACACCCTTTATCACAAGGCAAGACGCCTGCTGAGTTCGCCGATGCGGTTGTCGATTTAATATCCGGCCCCAATGCCACCAGGCAACAAAAAGCAGCACTACACGCTTCCATGAGTGCGATTAGCAGTGAAACTTACCTGGATGCGCTTACCTGCTTTTGCAATCCGGTGGAGCGTTTCGATTTCTCCCGCATTACCTGTCCGGTATTACTTGTCACCGGTGTTTATGATCGACTCGCCGCTCCAGCTGAAATCCGCCAGGTCAGTCATAATATGTATCACGCCATTGACGATGCCGGACGTTTACCAGACATACGTTTTGAGGTGATCAATGATGCCGGGCATCTGTGCAATCTTGAGCAGCCGGAGCAATTTAACAACCTGTTGTTAGCGTTCTTACACAGAACGCCCGGTACTACCCGGCAGGCAACCCCCACCCGTGAGTCAAAGCGACAGAACAAGAGCCGCCTGATACTGGATGCCGCATTGGCAGAGTTCAGCGCCCTGGGTTTTGATGGTGTCTCGATGACAGACATTGCAAAGCGAGCGGGGGTATCCAAGCCGACGCTATATCAATATTTTGGCGACAAAGACGGTTTGTTTGCAAACGTTTTACAGCAAGGTTGTGATCACATTATGACGCCTTTGTCTGCACCAGATGGATCCCTGGTTGATCGGCTTTGGGATTTCAGCTGGACCTATGCGGATTTTGTTTTACGCGAAGATATGCTTTCTCTTGCCAGGCTGGTACTGGGTGAAGCATCACGCCGACCGGACATTGCGGGTATTTACCATCATGCGGGGCCTGGTAAAGCATTTAAAGGTCTTATTGCGTTTATGCAGGAATGTAAAGAAGCCAACCAGCTTGATTTTGACGATATCGAATATGCAGCACAGGATCTATGGTCACTGATTTTATCCGGCCCGCGCGATTATCATCTGCATTTTGTCAACGAACAACCCGACCGCGCCCAGCTTCTGCGATCCATCGGGCACGGACTTCAGGTGTTCCTGAAAGTCTATTCAAAAAATCGTACCGCTGATCTGGACGCACTGAATGTGAAGATAGATACAATGCAGCGTACTTTAACCAACAACACTAAGGTTACTGAACAATGAGTAGCGATAAACAACGCTTGTTTACCGTGGCGGTGGTAGACACTAACGGTTTACTGCGCGGGCAAAAAATAGCTGCCAGCGGCAAGGCCGGAATTTTAAAAGATGGCATGGGCATGGCACCGGCGCAACTGGCGCTTGATCCCACCGATGAAATCCTGCCCATACCAGGGGTGACTGATGATGACTCCGACTTCCACGATACCGTGCTCAAAGTCGATGAGAGCACGCTATGCAGCATGCCCTTTGAAAGACCATCAGATGCGGCACTGTATTTGGCCGAGTTTACCGGTGATGCATCAGACCTGTGCCCGCGCAGCCTTTTTCGCAGACAGCTGGAACGGGCCAACTCTATGGGGTTAACGCCGAAGTATGGCTTTGAGCAGGAATTCACACTGTTCAATGAAACCACTGAAACTATTCGCGAGAAGGGCTTTGACAACCTGACCACAGCAACACCGCATGCCAGCCACGACCTAATCATCTATCAGTCATTTCAATCTGATTTTTATGCAGAGCTTGCTGACATGTGTGCAACCATGGATATACCACTGGGCAAGATGCATGAAGAAATAGGTGGTGGTTTCATGGAAGCCTGCATTGACGCAGGCACCGGTCCGGCACCGGCAGACCAGGTAGTTATGCTGCGCAATTTTTTAAAGGTTCTTGCTATGCGTCGCGGACAGACCGTGACCTATATGCCGCGCTGGTCAGAAGACGCAGACA
>CALLLY010000183.1 GCA_938008205.1 uncultured Granulosicoccaceae bacterium | reverse complement strand
TGAACCGAACTGTTTGTGGATACCACTCTTGAGTTCAGCATCGGCCAGGCTTTGTTTTTTTAGTTTGCTATCTACATTTTGTAGCAGGTTTGGCAGCTGCGCTGCATAGGCTGGTTGTTTTGTCTGTGACTTGAGCTGATTAATGGCTTTTTGCAGACTATTTTGCACGCGCCGCAGCTGAGTAACATTGCTGTCAGTAGTTTCATCGGTTGTCGCGAGAGCCTGCTGCACGGCGCTGGCGTTTGCTACTTGCTGTTGCAGTTGTTTGCGTGCCTGTTCATACCCTTGTGCAAGCTTCGAGTCTATGGACTGACTCTCGGTACTGAGTTGTTGCCAGGTTGTCGCAGACCGCTGCAACTGCTCTTTGGCGCCGGTGAGTTGTTTGTCAAGATCAGACGCTTCACTTTTATTCAGTGTTTGTTCGCATGCTTTTAGTTGCGAGACACAAGCGTCAAGGGCTTCGTGCTGTTCAGCCGCTTGTCGATTGTTTTCGACTTTTTCATGAGCTTGTTTTCGGAAAGATTCATAGCGAGCTTGTTGCTCGCTGCCGATATCGAACTGTATAGAATTCCATTTATCTGCAAACAACTCGTAGCGGTTAATGAAGTTCGGCGACCACACTCCATTGGCCAGCTTGTCCATCTCTTCGATAATCCTGTCTACTTCCTGCTGCTGCTCCTGATCCTGAAGTTTGGCTTGTTGATGTTCGGACAGTCTTTCTTTGAGTTTTCGCGCGACGACTTTGTCTTTACTTTTGATGTTACGCCATACGGTATCGATTACCTCCAGTGACTGTATTTTCTGTGTGGCGGACTCGCGAGTGTCGTGAAATCGTGTTTCGATGGCGACATCCATCAAATCAGCATCGCTTGTAAACTGATCCAGGCCGTGCTGGCGCAACGCGGCATCATTGTGAAGTGCAGTAATGAGGCGGGCGAGGTGGCGATTGTCTGCGGAAGTCAGATAACCGGTTAATAGCTGTTTTGCCGTGTCACCATCCGGCAGGTGCCGCGCATACTGGCGAGCGGCGGATTGCCTGACTTTCTCGCTGCTGTCTTCACGGCTGGTCTGAAGTAACAGCTCGGAATCTTTTATCTGCAGGCATGCCGCAAGCCGTTTCTTTTCAGACGGGTCTCTAAGCAAAGCTCTATTGGTGTCACTGCTTTGTGGTTCAACGGCAGGCTTTACAGGAAGTGCAGGCGACGCTGCCGGTTCCTGCTTTTTATTGCCCCACTTCAATTTCTGCAATTTACTCAGCATGCCGACTTCTTCCTCTTAACACAACACGATGTAGTTACGAATCTGCGTGCAGATTATCCAGTGCAGATATCACCGCATTACCCATGTCGGTGGTAGAAACCGGTGCTACGCCTTTGGCGGCAATATCAACGGTACGAATATCCCTGTCGAGCACTTGATCGACTGCCTGTTCCAACAGATCTGCCGTGTCGTTGCTGTCAAACGAGTATCGTAAACACATCGCAAATGACAGGATAGTTGCAAGAGGATTGGCTTTGCCCTGACCGGCTATGTCGGGAGCAGAGCCATGTACCGGCTCGTAAAGTGCCGCGCGTTTACCGTCGATTGCAGCTCCAAGAGAAGCCGATGGCAACATACCCAGTGAACCGGTAAGCATGGCAGCGCAGTCAGACAAAATATCTCCGAACAGATTGTCTGTGGCGATAACATCAAACTGTTTGGGCTGCCGAACCAGCTGCATGGCGCAGTTGTCCGCATACATATGTTCCAGTGTGATGTCTGGATACTCTTTACCGACTCTGGTGGCAATTTCACGCCAGAAAACGCCGGACTCCATGACGTTGGCTTTTTCTACCGAGTGTACTTTGCCGTTGCGTTTGGCGGCGAGTTCAAACCCCGCGTGCAGCAGTCTTTCGATTTCACTTTCGAAATACACCTGTGTGTCGAAGGCGCGGCGGCGGCCATCGGGCAGGGTCTCTTCGCCTCTTGGTTCACCGAAGTAAACGCCGGCGGTCAGTTCCCGCAGGATTAATATATCCAGTCCGGAAACCAGCTCTTCATGCAATGATGACGCGGAGGCCAGTGCCGGTCGGCAGGTAGCGGGTCGCAGATTGGCAAAAAGATCGAGCTCTTTGCGCAGGGTTAACAAGCCGGCTTCCGGACGCAAATGCCGCTCTACGTTATCCCATTGCGGACCGCCCACCGATCCCATCACAATGGCGTCAACCTGCTTTGCAGTGTTGAGTGTTTCATCGGCGAGAGGCTTGCCGTAACGTTCGTATGCAGCTCCGCCAAGGTCGTCTTCGATAACGTTGAAGTTAAAGCCCTTGTGTTTGCTGAACCAGTCGATGACTTTACGCAGTTCGACAACGACTTCCGGTCCGATGCCGTCACCGGGCAGCAGTAATAGTGATGCGTCTTTCATTGATTGTTCTCTAACGGTTTGCGGCGGCGGCGTGAGTTAGGGGTTAGCTTGTAGCAGGAGTGAGCCAGCGATGAGTCTTGCTGGTGGTGGATTCATACGAGCTGATTGAACTCTCTTTGTCCAGTGTCAGCGCTATTTCATCCAGACCGTTGAGCAGGCAGTGTTTACGGAAATCGTCAATTTCAAAGGCGTGTTCGCCACCGTCTGGGGCGGTCACGGTTTGTGCTTCAAGATCAATGGAAAATACCGCATTGGAACCGAATTCCGCCTGTGTGGTGAGCTCGTCAATCTGTTCCTGCGGCAGGCGAATCAGCAACATACCGTTTTTAAACGCGTTGTTGTAGAAGATATCGGAAAAACTCGGTGCGATAACGCAGCGAATGCCAAAGTCTTCTATTGCCCAGGCGGCATGTTCGCGCGATGAGCCACATCCGAAATTGTCGCCAGCGATAAGAATTTTGGCATCCTTGTATGCTTCTTTGTTAAGTACAAAGTCCGGATTATCGGTGCCGTCGTCGTTGTAGCGCATTGAATGGAACAGGCCTTTGCCCAGACCGCTGCGACCGATTGTTTTTAAGTATTGCTTTGGAATGATCATGTCTGTGTCAACATTGATCATTGGCATTGGCGCTGCAACACCAGTCAGATCTTTAAGTGCTTTCATGCCGGTGCTCCTTTGGTGACATCACGCACATCGGTGAGGTGTCCCGCAATAGCCGCTGCCGCTGCCATTGCCGGTGACATCAGGTGTGTACGTCCACCGTGCCCCTGGCGTCCTTCGAAGTTGCGGTTAGATGTCGAGGCACAGCGTTCTCCAGGCTCCAGACGATCCGGATTCATGCCCAGGCACATGCTGCATCCGGGCTCGCGCCAGTCGAAACCGGCTTCTTTTAGAATATCGGCTATGCCTTCCTGTTCGGCCTGGGACTTCACCAGCCCGGAGCCTGGAACCACCATCGCATCCACGTTTGCGGCGATCTTCTTGCCTTCAACCACGCGCGCGACCTCACGCAGGTCTTCTATGCGGCCGTTGGTGCAGGAGCCGATGAAGACTTTATCTATCGGGATTTCTGCCATGGGTGTGCCAGCAGTGAGTCCCATATACTCTAGTGCACGTGACGCCGATGATTGTTTGTGTTCATCATCGAAGCTCATCGGATCGGGCACCGAGTCGGTAATTGCAATGGCATCTTCAGGGGAAGTACCCCAGGTGACAATGGGGGCAATGCTCGATGCATCTATTTCGACTACTTTATCGAAGTGTGCGCCTTCATCGGATTGTAGAGTTTTCCAATATTCAACAGCCGCATCCCAGTGTGCGCCTTTCGGGGCTTTCGGCCGGCCTTTCAGATAGGCAAAGGTTTTTTCATCGGGAGCGACAAGCCCGGCACGTGCACCACCCTCAATAGCCATATTGCACAGTGTCATACGGCCCTCCATTGAAAGGTCGCGTATTGCTTCCCCGCTGTATTCGATTACATGCCCGGTGCCGCCTGCGGTGCCGGTGTGGGCAATGATGGCAAGTGTGAGGTCTTTGGCTGTAATCCCTGCGGGCAGTTTGCCATTCACCTTCACCAGCATGTTTTTGGATTTATTTTGCAGCAGTGTTTGCGAGGCGAGCACGTGCTCTACTTCGGAGGTGCCTATACCATGAGCGAGCGCGCCGAAAGCACCGTGTGTGGCAGTGTGGGAGTCTCCACAGACAACAGTGGTACCGGGCAGCGTGAAGCCCTGCTCGGGCCCGATAATATGAACGATACCCTGACGTTGGTCGAGCTCATCGTAATACTCCACGCCAAATTCTTTGGTATTACTGGCCAGCGTATCCATCTGCAACTTGCTTTCAGGATCGTCAATGCCTTTGCTGCGATCAGTCGTAGGTATGTTGTGATCGACGACTGCAAGAGTAAGCTCGGGCCGGCGCACTGGCCGGTCGTTGAGTCGCAACCCTTCGAAAGCCTGGGCACTGGTCACTTCATGTACCAGATGACGGTCAATATAGATCAGGCAAGTGCCGTCGGGCTCAGTGCTTACAACATGAGCATCCCAAATCTTGTCGTAAAGTGTTTTAGCTGGCAAAAAGGTGGCCTCTTGAGACTCGAAGTATGGCACACCGCTGATTGGCATGCCCTCAAAAGGCTAATGGTAGATGGCAGCAGCGAACGCTGCAATGCCCGATGACGCTAGAGTGGTCACCGCGACGGCTGTTAATGGGTCGAGCTGCTGCCCGTCAGGCAGAGTGCCCCAGGAATATCGCCACTGCAACGACGAGTAGGGTGATCGAGATTCCGGCCATCGCCATCATCTGCATGCTATTGCTGGTTGAACGACGTTGCGCCCGTAGTGCTTCTGCGTTTCTCATAATCGTGCTCCCTCTTTGTGGACCAAATAAAGGTGTGTACCACAAGCCCTGTGTGAGCCATCGAACGAGTGTGACTGGAAATTACGGATTGGTTTGTAAAGTGTTGCACATTTTTTACAGTTGCCTGGTTTCAGGAACCAAAAATTGTAAAAAAACCAATGAAACTGGCAGCTTTGAAGTGTTTGGCGAATTGTACAGTTTATGGACGGATATTATTCCGTAATCGCTAGATAGATTCTGTGAATCAGATTAGTGACAAAATTGACCGCTTCGGTTATCTTGTGGCCAAATTACAACACCACACCCAGTTTTTGTTTTAGTTTCAGGAGCTTTAAGAATGTCTTTGCTTATTTGTGCTGCCATTGCGTTTCTTTGCCTGACCGCCATTTCCAGACGGTCTGATCCATAACACAACATATTTTGCTAATAAGGAAAATGTAAACTCAAGTTTACAATCGACGACCAAAATACCGCTGTAACCCCGTTATCTTCATAATCGGGTCTCCCGCCTCACTGAAATCTCAATATAATCCGCTTAAGTCGGACTCCAGCTTCTTATGGTTGGGCTTACGATCCGATGATCGGCAGGCCCTCAACAAACCAGAAGGTAATGAACAGCAGAAGCGCCAGGATAGCAAGCGTGGTGATGACTTTCGCGTCAGTGAGCATTTCGCGTCCTCAAATAAAACGTGGGTAAGGTCAGCATTCGGCTGACATAATGGAGTCTTAAGCAGCTTTGAGACCAATTTGTTCATCCCATGACACCAGACGAATTTAGAAAAGCCGGCCACGAGCTCATTGAGTTGATTGCGGACTATCGGGAGCAGGTAGCGGATATGCCGGTCAGGAGCAGTGCTGCTGTTGGCGAAGTTCTGCGTCAAATGCCTGAAAGTGCGCCGATTGAAGCCGAACCGGCCTCCAACGTCATCAAAGACGTGGAAAACTTACTTTTACCGCACCTCACTCACTGGCAGCACCCATCGTTCCATGCTTATTTTCCTGCAAATGCCGAGCTTTCCTCGGTGCTGGGTGATTTGCTGAGTTCGGGACTGGGGCAACTCGGCCTAAACTGGCAATCGAGCCCACCACTGACGGAAGTGGAGCAAGTAACCTGCGACTGGCTCAGACAAGCGCTAGGCCTTTCTGTAGATTGGCAGGGCGTAATTCAGGACACTGCCTCGACAGCCACTCTGGTGGCATTGCTGTGTGCCAGAGAGAAATCAACCGGGTTTGCACAGATGTCCGATGGTGTGCGGACTTGCGGGGAACTGGTTGTCTATTCCTCACAACAGGCGCATAGCTCTATCATGAAGGCATCACTGCTGGCCGGATTCGGACAGAATTCGGTGAGAGCCTGCGCGGTAAATGCAGATTTTTCGATCGACGTCCATGCGCTTGCTGAAATGATCGAGCAGGATCTGGCTGCCGGCCGTAAGCCATGTGCGATTGTTGGCTGCACCGGCACTACAGCGATTACCGCCATGGATGATATTGAGCAACTTGCGCAACTGGCAGAAATATATAACTGTTGGCTACATGTGGATGGGGCGATGGCTGGCAGTGCAATGATACTGCCTGAGATGCGCCACCTGTGGCAGGGAGTAGAGCAGGCGGACTCCATCGTAATTAACCCGCACAAGTGGCTCGGCACGGTGTTCGATTGCTCTGTGTACTACGTACGCGATGTAGAGCATCTGGTACGCGTGATGAGCACCAACCCCTCTTATTTGCAAACCAGCGCCGACGGGCAGGCCCCCAATTATCGCGACTGGGGTATTCCGCTCGGGCGTCGTTTTCGGGCAATGAAACTATGGTGGTTGCTAAGGTGTGAAGGTGTGAGTGGTTTGCAGCAGCGCCTGCGCCGCGACATCGACAACGCCCGATGGCTGGCGCAACAAATCGAACAGGCCGAACACTGGCGTCTGATAGCACCGGTGGCTTTGCAAACCGTTTGTATAATTCACGAACCACCTCATATAACCACAGCCGAGCAGCTGGACAACCACACCCAATCATGGTGTGAAGCCATAAACAGTAGTGGTGAGGCCATGCTAACGCCTGCGACAATTACCGAAAACGATGGTGAAACCCGCTGGATGGTGCGGGTATCCATTGGTGCGTTGAAAACCGAACGCTTGCACATCGAGCACTTGTGGCAGGTGTTACAGAAATCTGTTGCAGGGCAGCTATGAAATTACAATCGTGACGTGAGCTACCACCGGATACAGCAAACCCCTTACACTGCTGCGGTACTGGAAATTGATCGCTTACGAATGTCACAAACTGGTTACTGTCTGCGCAGGCTGTGTGTTATCTATTTATCGCTGACGCTTGTCGGTTGTGGCTTTTTGTTTCAGCGAGAGCCTGGAATTGGCAAGCCGGTTAAGTGGAATCAACTTGATCAATGGCAACAGGACAACCTCACTGAAGCCTGGCCGGCACTGTTACGGCAGTGTCCCCGATTGATAAAGAAGCCATCTTGGTCGTCGATCTGCGAGGCCGCACTGGCTCTACAAAATCCATCGGAACAACAAATAAGAGCCTTCATCGAAAGTCGATTTAAACCGCACCGGATATTCGGTAAAAACGGCAAAAAGGAAGGACTGATTACCGGTTACTACGAGCCTTTGCTGCAAGGCAGTTTTACACCGTCTGAACAGTATGCCTATCCGCTTTATGCACCACCGGAGGATATGCTGACAATCGAACTCGACTCGCTTTATCCGAAGCTCAAAGGGATGCGCTTACGTGGACGTGTGGTTGGTAATAAAGTGATTCCGTATCACGCGCGCGAGGCTATCGATGGCAGTGAAAAACCATTAGCGGGGCGTGAAATACTTTGGGTAGACGATCCCTATGGATCTTTCTTTCTGCAGATTCAGGGGTCTGGACGAGTCAGGCTGGACGATGGAACTGTCGTCGGAGTGAACTATGCCAATCAGAATGGTCATCCTTATTTTGCGATTGGAAAAACTTTAGTCGAAAACGGTGAGCTGGCTCTGGACGAGGTGAGCCTTTTTTCCATAAAGGCCTGGCTCAGAGCCAACCCTGACCGTGCCGACGAGGTTTTGAATACGAACCCGAGTTATGTGTTCTTTACCCTTCGCGAAGATGCACAGGAAAATGCACGGGGCTCGTTAAATGTACCGTTAACCGCCATGCGCAGCCTGGCTGTTGATAAGAAGGTGGTACCGTTAGGGACACCGGTGTGGATAGAAACCACGTTACCTGATGGTAGCCGCTATCATCGATTGATGATGGCGCAGGACACTGGCGGTGCGATTCGCGGGCCGGTACGAGCTGATGTGTTTTTTGGTGCAGGTGCCAGTGCGGAACAGTTGGCAGGCGAAATGAAGCAGGCCGGACGAATGTTTGCACTGCTACCGGTGCAGTAATGACCGGATACTGAAATCGTCCCGGCTTGAAAAACCGGGGTTTGCCGCTACGTTTAGCCGTTAGACAGTAATTTCTTACCCCATATTTTTTACAGGAGGAACAGTATGCTCGAATCAATGGACTTAGCGATGCTCGCAGTGGCAGCAGTTTTACTGTTGCTGTTTATTCGCTCTTTCGTTCGCATTGTTCCCCAGAATGAGGCCTTTGTTGTGGAGCGGCTGGGGAAGTATAACCGCACACTTCTGGCCGGCTTTCATATCACCATACCTATCCTCGAACGTGTGGCGTACAAGCACTCGTTAAAAGAATTTGCTGTGGATGTGGCGTCTCAACAGGCAATCACCCGCGACAACGTGCCACTAAGCATTGACGGCGTGTTGTACATGAAAATCATGGATCCAAGGTCAGCCTCGTATGGTGTGGATAATCTACAGTTTGCTATTACACAGCTGGCACAAACCAGCATGCGTGCTGAAATTGGTAAGCTCACTCTTGACGACACTTTCGAGTCGCGTGAGAACATAAACGCCCGGGTCACCAACGCAATAGATGAGGCTTCTGAAACCTGGGGCACCAAGGTGCTGCGATATGAGGTTAAAGATATCTCGCCGCCATCGACAATCCTGGAAGAGATGGAAAAACAGATGGGTGCCGAGCGTGAGCGCCGTGTTGCGGTAACAACATCAGAAGGCTATCGCCAGGCGCAGATCAATCAGGCCGAGGGCGACAAACAAGCGCAAATTCTTAGGGCACAGGGTATTGCAGAGTCCATGACCATTGAGGCCACTGCCCGTGCGGAAGCTATTCACAAAATATCCCAGGCGATCAACGCTGATGGCGGAACTGCAGCGGTGGCACAGCAACTGGCTGAACAATATGTGCATGCGTTTGATAAACTCGCACGCGAAGGCACCGTAGCG
>CALLLY010000182.1 GCA_938008205.1 uncultured Granulosicoccaceae bacterium | reverse complement strand
TCGAGCAATGTGGTCATTCCCCTCATATCGAACAACCTGAAAAAACGCTCGATGTTATTACCGGGTTTTGCGAGCAACTGAAGGAAGCAGGTGCATTTAACTGACGGTAGACCGCTCGTGTGCAGTTGTCCAAATAGCGGTCACTCAGATCGGTGGTTTCAGAAAACCTGCCGTGGTAGCGAGCGTCACGGTTTTTCCACTCGCTCACGCTGCGGGCTTTCTGAAAAACACCGCGTACCCACATAGCAGCTATTTACTGGCGATTATCTTAGTCGGAACCAGGCATCGTCTATCTATCTGTGTTGAAACTGCCAAATGAACTGAAGGTGCAGTTGGAGTTAATACCATCAGTAGCTCGGAGCGCAAGCTGTGTTTTTGTTACCGGATTCGCTTCAGGAATATGGGTTTCTAGCTTGCAAGGCGCGGATTGACTGGAGAAATGAGTAAAAACTGAGTAAATTAGTAGGAGATTGCCCTAATGCTATTGTAAATGATAATTGTTCGCATTAACATTGGCATCACACCAAAGGAAAGGCACCCATGTATATTCGTTCTTTGATCTCCGGTCTGCTTATTCTGGCCACTGGTTCTGCCTCAATTGCCGCCAGTGAAGTGAATGTTTATTCCTACCGGCAGTCAATTCTGATCAAGCCGATGTTTGACGCGTTTACCGAACAAACCGGGATCAAGGTCAACACTGTTTTTGCGAAAAAAGGGCTGGTAGAGCGGCTGAAAAACGAAGGCCGAAATTCGCCGGCCGATTTGATTTTTACCGTTGACATTGGCCCACTGGAAACGGTGTTGCAGGAAAATTTAACCCAGTCCGTCGAAAGTAGCGTTCTGAGTGCCAATATCCCTGCTGAGTTTCGTGATCCTGACGGACACTGGTTTGGCTTAACCAGTCGCGCACGACTTATTGTGGCTTCGAAGGATCGCGTCGATACGAATCAGATCGGCAGTTACGAAGATCTGGCTTCTCCTGCCATGCAGGGAAAGGTTTGTACCCGTTCTGGAAAACATGCCTATATGGTGGCGCTGATCGCCTCGGTTATTTCCCATACAGATGAAGCCACTGCAAAAGACTGGCTAAGCGGTGTGAAACAAAATCTTGCGCGTCGACCACAAGGTAACGACCGCGCGCAGGTTAAGGCTATTCATAGCGGTGAGTGTGACGTTGCTGTGATTAATAGTTACTACCTGGGCAAAATGCTAAGTGATGAAGAACAGTCAGCCTGGGCAAATGCCGTCAATATAATTTTCCCCAATCAGAAAGATCGCGGCACCCACATGAACATCGCTGGTATGGCACTCACCGCAGCAGCACCTAACAAAGAAAACGCAATCAAGTTGATGGAGTTTCTGACTTCAGATCAGGCTCAGCGTATGTATGCCGAACTGAATCATGAGTACCCGGTGAATCCGGCGGTTGAGTGGTCCGAGCTTGTGAACTCATGGGGTACATTCAAACCGGATAACCTGCCACTGGTCGAGATTGCCAAACATCGGGCGACAGCTTCAAAAATGGTTGATGAAATCGGTTATGAATTCTAGGAGATTCCGCACCGCTCGCGGCGCGGACTCTCCTGGCCTTATCTATTAATACAGATCCTGGATGTACGCCGGTAGAGTCAATTAATACTCGGTGCTCTGGCAAGCAGCAGGAAACCCGACGCGTGAGCGAGGCATGCGTTATTTCACTCTCGCTCATGCTGCAAGCTTGCTATGAAGCTCTCTCTATACGAATATTACCCATGTTATAAAGCGTAATATTCACCGCACATCGAGATAGCCATGTCGCGTGTTGTATTAATCACTCACAACCATACCAAACGAGATGATCGCGCCTCACAGCAGTTAGCTGAACTTGGCTATACACTGGACTGGAAAACCCCCTGTGAAGGTGACGTTATAGGTGACTTCACTGACGACGTTGCCGGTACTGTGGTGTACGGGGGGAAGTACTGCATTAGTGATATTCCAACACTACCATTTATGCAGCAGGAAATGCATTGGTTAGAAGCCTGTATGAAAGCAAGTGTCCCGGTGCTCGGTGCTTGTCAGGGTGCGCAAATGATTGCACATCTGCTTGGTGCAGAGGTTGGGCCTGCCGCAAGCGGCAACTATGAATTCGGTTATTACCGCATCACACCGACTCAGGCCGGTGCGGGGTTCCTTCCGGCGGACGGGCTGTATGTTACCCAGGCACACTTCCACGAATTTCAAATACCGCAAAGTGCTGTGCATCTTGCGCGCAGCGAGCAATTTGAAAACCAGGCATTTCGTTATTCCACTAACGTATTCGGATTTCAGTTTCACGCTGAAGTAGCCCGCCCGCAATTTGAGCGCTGGCAGAACGGCAGCTGGGGAAAAGAAATGTATAGTAAGCCGGGCGCACAAACCAAAGAACAGCAAAACCGACTCGGCGAACTGCACGATGCCGCGATGGATAGCTGGTTTAGAAGCTTTATCACCGACTTATTTCCACCGGCACAGGGAGTGCGACCACAAAGCAAGGCTGTCTGAAATGGCTGATCAACGCTACCCGTTTGAAACTTTGCCGTACAAGCCGATTACTCCTGCAGAGATGGAAGAACGATCTGCTGAGTTTTTAGCATTAATGAAGAAACGACGAACAGTTCGGGATTTCTCTTCACAAGCAGTGTCACAACAGATTATTGAGAATGCAATTGCGGTGGCGGGTACTGCGCCCAGTGGCGCTAACATGCAACCCTGGCACTTTGTTGCCGTACAGGACTCAGCCATCAAATCTCAAATCAGACAGGCGGCAGAGGAGGAAGAGCGTGAACTCTATACCCAGCGCGCTTCGCCTGAGTGGCTGGAAGCACTGGCGCCACTGGGTACAGATGAACACAAACCGTTTCTTGAAACCGCACCGTGGCTAATTGCCGTATTTTCGCAAAAATATACCGTGGAGGCGGATGGCAGCAAACGTAAACACTACTACACACCCGAGTCGGTTGGCATTGCTACCGGTATGCTGATTACTGCATTGCACCAGGCAGGCTTGGTCACGTTGACGCACACACCCAGCCCGATGAATTTTCTGCGGGATATACTTAAGCGGCCATCCCATGAGAAGCCGTTTCTATTACTGGTTGCCGGATACCCTGCTTATACTGCAAAGGTACCTGTTATCGACAAGAAACCACTGGATTCAATACTGGATATTGTGTAGCCCGACTAATTTTGATGTAGATTATCCGGCTTCATCATCGGAAAATAACTGCTCTTCAAGGCTTCTGCCCTTGGATATCCTTCGATAACGAATATTGTTATTCGCGAAGTAAGTGAGAATTTCGATATCAGTGTCCGGATAGTTCTCGCTATCGTATTCGATTACAAGATCAGTTGCGCCGCGCAAGCGTGCACTTTTTACCCCGTGCATTGATTCGATTGTTTCAATATTTAGTACGTTTGTCTTTTCTTCGGCTCCCCGTTGTTCTGCCCTGAGCGCAATAGATAGAACTCCTTCATTATTCACATCATCAATCGCGCTTACGCTACGCAGCTCCCCATCGGCAAGGTGTACAACGGTTGTGCAAACTTTCTCAAGCTCATCAAGATTATGTGAACTCACAATAAAGGTTGCTTTGTCGGCATATGCCGAGATCAGTTCACGGATGATCTTTACATTCGGTGGATCAATGCCAGCTGTGGGTTCATCCAGCAATATCAGATCAGGATCACCGATCAGAGCCTGCGCCAGTAATACGCGTTTGCGCATACCATGACTGAGTTGTTCAGGTTTGTCGGTCGATTTCTCGGTGAGTTGCACAAGCTCAAGTACACGTTGTGCTTCGTGTGCGGGATTATCAACTGATCGCAGTTGTGCATAGTGTTGCAGCTGTTTTGCTATAGTGAAGTGCGGGTCCAGTGAAGCATCCTGCGGCAGCGCAGAGAGTCGCCTGATCGCATGGTTACTACCGGCTTTATGGCCCATAACTTCCACGCTGCCTTCAGTGGCACGAATAAATCCGCAAAGTAAGCTCAGTAAAGTGGTTTTTCCCGCACCATTCGGGCCGATCAGCGCAATGGGTGCGCCTGCCTGTAGTGTTAAATCAACGTTACTTAGCGCACGTGTTTTGCCGTAGTTTTTGCTCAGGCCTTTGCATTCAATGAGAGTGTTATTCACAGGTCACGCACCTTCATCACAATGTAGCCGCTTGTCAGGAGTGCGGCGGTTTGTAGTAACGGAACTATTGCGAGCTGCAATGATTGCCAGCTAGTGTGATGCAGTAAATGTTTAATGTGTGCGCCTGGCAGGATCCACTTTAGTGAGTCGGCTTGAGGAAAGTATCTTCCAAGCCAGAAAATCAATATGCCTATGGCAAGCCACAGTATTATGGCCCAGGTGGTTGCTTGCCGGGCGGATTTTGTGAATAGTGATATAACCGCCATGGCAGCGGTGTAGGCGGCAATTAGAAGGCACAGATTAACGAATACCATAACGGCCGTTTCCATAGCTACCGGCAGCATGCTTTGATCGCGTATCACCACCACAATTACTGTGGCGGCTATGACCAGTAACAACAACAAATACTGCACCACCAGCAAGCCAATATATCTTCCAAAAAAGATACTGCCGCGAGTGGCATGCAGGCTAACCAGTCTGAGTGTGCCACGGGCACGATCCGATGACGTTTGATCGGCAGCCAGAGTCAAACAAAGCATTGGAAACAAATACAAAGAAATTATCCAGAAAACTGCAAACTCCGGGACTTCCCAGTTGAGCAGTGAAGTGACGGTTCTTGAGTTGATCATGGCGCCAATGGCGTTACCACCTGTTCGCAGCCATTCTGCGGCTCCAAAGACTCCGTAGCGCAGCAACAATGCCCAGATAAGTGCAAAGGCAAAAATCACTGCAAGACCGCGTCGCGTGGTGAAAGCACGTCTAAGCTCGAGGGTGGCGATTATTATGATATTTTTCAGGATATCCATCGGGTGGGCAGGTAGTTTTCGCGGGGTGTATTGTCATTGGTATGGTAACAGTGAAATCAAACTGACAACGTGAGTCTTTGTGGTCGATTTTATAAGGGGGGATACTTCTTTTGGTACGCTCACAAACAACGAGACACTGATGCATTCCGAACATGCTTAACGAAGCCGCAAGTGTTGTGAAATTTACATTGTGAAATTTTCTTTGTGAAAATACAATTTGTATGGCCTACGCTGTACGGCGAATCGTCATGTGTCTCTACACCGCGATAGCAGTGGTGTATTGTTTGTGCTGGTTGATCGGTACCTTATAAACAAAGTCATTAGGGGGTTAATTTTGATTGTTGGTAGTCCCAGAGAATCCTTTCCGGGAGAATCGCGAGTTGCGATGACCCCTGCCTCAGCGCTTGCACTGCAGAAACTGGGGCATCAATGTGTGATCGAATCCGGTGCCGGTGAACGTGCCGGATACTCCGATGATAATTATCGCGTCGCCGGCGTAGACGTTGTCAGCGGTGCGAATGAGTTGTATGCGCGTGCAGAGGTGATTGCCAAGGTGCGCCCGCCTGCAGAATCGGAGCTGGTGCTGTCGGCCGGTAAAACGCTGATCTCTTTTTTCTACCCCGGTCAGCAGGCTGAGCTGATGCAAAGTGCAGCAGACCATGGTGTCAGCGTGATTGCGATGGATATGGTGCCGCGTATTAGTCGAGCCCAGAAAATGGATGCGCTGTCGTCGATGGCTAACATCGCAGGTTATCGCGCAGTGATTGAAGCCGGCAATAATTTCGGTCGTTTTTTCACCGGGCAGGTAACTGCTGCCGGTAAAGTTCAGCCTGCAAAAGTGCTGGTGATCGGAGCAGGTGTTGCAGGTTTGGCTGCCATTGGTGCGGCACAGTCGCTCGGGGCTATTGTGCGGGCCTTTGATGTGCGGCCGGAAGTGGCTGAGCAGATCGAATCGATGGGGGCTGAGTTTCTGTTTTTAGACTTTGACGAGCAGGCAGACGGTGCTGAAACCGGAGGCTATGCAGCACCGTCAAGCCCCGAGTTCCGTGAAAAACAACTGGAACTGTTTCGCGCTCAGGCACCGGAAGTCGATATCGTTATCACCACGGCGTTAATACCCGGCAGAGACGCCCCCAAGCTGTGGCTTGCCGATATGGTGGCCGCGATGAAAACCGGTTCGGTAGTTGTTGACCTGGCGGCTGAACGCGGTGGTAACTGCGATGCCACCTTACCAGATCAGAAAGTGGTTACCGATAATGGCGTGACAGTTATCGGCTATA
>CALLLY010000181.1 GCA_938008205.1 uncultured Granulosicoccaceae bacterium | reverse complement strand
ACACCCAGCAGATCCTCCAGCATTCTGGCACCTGACCCGCTATTGAGGTTTCCGTTACCGTTCCCACGGCTGCCACCACCGAGCAATTCTCCGAGTATCTGCGTTGCATCGACCATTTTTTTCTCCGTTTATCGGTTAACTGTATCCACTCGCCAGCGAGTGGTTAATTGAGAGGTGTAAGTTACCTATTAAGTACAGCCAACTCAGCCGTTTGCCGCTTTGTGTTCCAAACGGGGTCTGAGCGCTTCGAGTGAATAACCGGCCGTTGCCGCGATATTCAGAATCTCGTCGATCGGACGTTTTCCAGCCTCGCTCAGTGCCCACAGCACAGTGCACCGTGTGCCGGATCGACAATAAGCGAGCACAGGCCCGGAAAGATTTTCCAGATGCGCAGCAAACTCTGCTACGTCCTGATCACTGATCATACTGCCATTAACCGGCTGAAACTGGCTGACCAGACCCTGCTCATCGATAGCAGACTGCACCTCATTATACGTGGGCTGTGTCTCTTCTTCGTAGTCAGGACGATTACACAGCACTGACACAAACCCCTGGGATTTTACTTCTTTGAGATCTTCTGCCACGAGTTGAGGAGCAACAGAAAGTTGATCGGTAAGTTTACGTATGTCGGCCATTGGGTTCCTGTGTTCCAAACGTCTGTGCGTCTGTAGAGAATACTTTTGACGCAGATATTAACACATTGGCCCTGACATCATGGCTGCGCCGGACAAGTCAGCAGACGCCGGCAGATCGATTGGATGATCTGCTTGCACTTTCCACTTGATTTACAGGCAGGTGCCTGCTCACACTGTGCGATCAAACAACCAGGAATTAATATAATGTCTGAAATAACCGGCGGCTGCATTTGTGGTGCACTGACCTATTCCGCGAAAGGCGATCCCGTACGAATGGGGCAGTGTCACTGCAAGCACTGTCAGAGAGCATCTGGCACCGGCCATATGTCGCTTGCTTTCTTTAAGAAAGAGGACGTCACAATCACAGGCGATTTTACCGAATACGCCGCTGAGGCCGACAGTGGTAATCACAACATCCGCGCATTCTGCCCGACCTGTGGTGCGCGGGTATTTGGGCGGAACTCCGCTAATGATGCGGTAGTCGCTATCACTGCGGGCTGTGCAGATAACAACGATTGGTTTGAACCACAGTTCATTGTTTATAACAAAGACAAGCCTGCCTGGGACCAAATGGATGGCAACCTGCCTGCCTTTGATGCGATGCCGCCCCCCAAGTAGACAAACTTGTTGGTTTGCGACATCAAACTTCAGGGAAAATGAATTCAACCTGAACTAAAGGCAATGCCAGAGGTCTCTTTAACTAGCCGAGTTCGCTACTGCTGGCATTCGGCGCCTGACCTGTCGGGGGAATTCCTGTTGAAGCCCCGACTTGTGATCATAACCAAATGCCCTTGTGCTAGTGGAGACCTCTTGTGAGCCAAAACGACCTACCAAAGAAATACAATCGCCACCCCTTGTGTACCGCTGTCATTACCGGCTCGCTGGCTATGACAGGGGCACTTGCTCTGTCAGCCTGCAACAGCCAGCCGGTGACTGAATCTGCTGAATTACCTGTGGCCGCTAAAAAAGAAATCAAGGCCGCAGCAAAAACTTGTAACCCTTGCGCCGCCAAAGCCTGTAATCCATGTGCTGCCAAAGCTTGTAATCCATGCAATCCCTGCGCTGCGAAAGCTTGTAACCCGTGCAACCCTTGTGCTGCAAAAGCCTGTAATCCCTGCGCTGCTAAAGCCTGTAACCCGTGCAACCCCTGTGCTGCAAAAGCCTGTAACCCATGCAACCCCTGCGCTGCCAAAGCCTGTAATCCATGCAACCCTTGCGCTGCCAACGCCTGCAATCCTTGCAACCCTTGCGCAGCCGGTGGCTTGAAAGCAGCTGACTTTGTCCGACCGGCAGGTGTCTCACTAGATGCCGCTGCGATGGCTGGACTCGCAGCGACCGGTGAGCAACTCTGGAACGATACATCTCTTAGTTCTAACGGCCTGTCCTGCAGCTCTTGCCACAATGGCGGTGCTTTGCTGAACGCATCATTCGGTCAACCTTACCCACACGAAGTAGCGATGCCAAAACAGCAAGCCGGGGTAGCAGCAGTTGACGTCGATGAAATGGTTAACTTCTGCATGATCGCGCCTATGCAGGCTGCACCACTGGCATGGAATTCCAACGAAATTCTTGCCTTGTCAGCTTACACACTTGAACTGCAGGCAGGTTTCAATCCATGTGCCGCTAAAGCGGTAAACCCGTGTGCGGCCTGTAACCCATGCAATCCTTGCGCTGCTAAGGCATGCAACCCGTGTGCAGCCAAGGCCTGTAACCCCTGCGCTGCTAAAGCTTGCAATCCATGTGCTGCTAAAGCCTGCAATCCATGCGCTGCCAAGGCGTGCAACCCATGCAATCCTTGTAACCCGTGCGCAGCCAAAGCATGCAATCCGTGCAACCCATGTGCTGCAAAAAGCAACTAATAACAAGCGACTAAATCGCTGTGCTTAGTCAATGGTTGAAGGGCTCTGTTATCAGAGCCCTTTTTGCAGGTGCTCTGACTATTTCGACTGCCTGTGCTGCCGCTAAGATACCGGAGGTTGTTACGATTCCGTCCGGTCAGTATCTGTTTGGTTCGAGTGCAGCCGAAAGAGAATATGCTTACGCTCTGGATGAAAAGGCTTACGGCCATTCCGTAACCCGAAACGCGGGCTGGTACAACAATGAACCACCACTGCAAACACTGCATCTCGATGAATTTCAGATTACCACGACCCCGGTAACGAACGCTCAGTACCAACAGTTTTTACTGGCGACTGATCATCCGTCGCCACAGGTAGATAGTAAAACGTGGCAGGGTTACGGACTTGTACATCCCTTTTCCAGAACCAAACGCCATCAGTGGAACACCACTCAATACCCCGAAGGTCGTGAGCAACACCCGGTGGTGCTGGTGAGCTATCACGATGCCGAGGCCTATGCGAAGTGGCTAAGCGGTATGACCGGACAGTTCTGGCGCTTGCCAACAGAACGCGAATGGTCAAAAGCAACCCGTGGCATCAAGGGATGGAGATTCCCCTGGGGAGACGTGTTTGACGCAGGCAATCTCAATAGCCACGACTCCGGACCTTTTGATACAGTACCCGTCGGGTCACGTTCCATACCGAGTCCATTCGGATTGATAGACCCTGCCGGCCAGGTGTTTGAGTGGATTCGTTCACCACCGGAAGCTCGGAGAAGCTGGGTGAAAGGAGGCTCGTGGGACGACAAAGGCTGCGGTGTTTGCCGACCCGCCGCCAGACACAGCAGACCCAAAGAACTCAAGCATATTTTGATCGGCTTTAGACTGATAAAAGAATGAATACCAGCAATCACCCTGAAATTGAACTCCTCGAAGCACTTTCTACCGAGCAGTTAAACACTATGCTGCTGGCCGGAGCGCAGATAAAAAACTGCTATCGGCTGTTAATAAAAAACGAAAGCTATGGCAACGTAGTGCGTGAGGTTTTAAGAGATCAGGGACAGTTTATTGAATTTGATCATTACCCCAAAGGCGACGTGCACGACGGTGAAACCCATTGCCAGTACTTCTATCATGCACACCGCGGTATCAATGGTGAGAATGGGCATTTCCATACTTTTCTGCGAGCCAAGGGCATGCCGGAGAATGTTGCTGCTGCACCCTACGATGGTGACACCGAATGGCCCACTGGCGAAGACGCGTTGAGCCATATCATTGCTATTTCAATGGATCCCAAAGGTTATCCAATCGGTTTATTCTCCACCAACCGCTGGGTGACCGGAGAAACCTTTTATCCGGCTACAGATGTGATAAGAATGTTGGACAAATTCGAGATGGATTTGCTGTACCCGTCGTGGCCGGTGAACATCTGGATCACTTCAACCATGCGCTTATTCCGTCCACAGATAGAACAACTGCTGAAACAGCGTGATGAAGCGATTGACGCCTGGAGGTCGAAGCATCCGGAAAAAGATGTTTACGAAGATCGCGACCTTGAAGTCACCAGCCAGGAACTGGTTGATGTAGACACTCAGCTAAAACTGATCACGGGGATATTGCAAAACCGTGGAGCACTGCACTAGTACCAACGGTAAATATTAACCGCGATTTTTATTCACCAGGCTGGCAACAACAGTATCCGGTGGCGCGTTCTGCATAAAGTAATCCACGACGCCTTGTGATATAGCCTTGGCAAGCTTACGTTGATGCCTGCGTGATCGCAGCTTTCGCTCTTCTCTGGGGTTCGAGATAAAGGCCGTCTCAACCAACAGGCTTGGCACGTCCGGCGCCCGTAATACAGCAAACCCACCCTGCTCTACCTGAGGCTTGTGTAAGGTATTTACTTTGCCTAACTGCTCCAGTATCAGGCTGCCGCATTCAATACTGGACTCAAGTACCGCATTTTGCGCAAGATCGATAAGCATTTTGGACAGTGCTTCGTTGGAATCTCCAACCGCAATCTCGCCGAATAGCTTATCTGCCTGATTTTCAGTTTCTGCAAGCACCTGCGCGGCTTTAGAACTTGCGCCTTTGGTAGAGAGTGCAAATACCGATGACCCATGCGCCGACTTTTGTGGAAATGCATCGGCGTGTACAGAAATTAATAAATCTGCACGTCCGGCTCGCGCACGGCGTACTCGCTCGCCCAATGCCAGATAGCGATCATCCTTCCGAATCAAGAACGGCTTGAAGCCCTTGCGACGCCGCAACTTCTTTTCCAGCTCACGGGCAATTTTAAGCGTGATATCTTTTTCCTGAGTTTTCAGGTGTCCGATTGCACCGGGATCTTTGCCACCGTGCCCGGCGTCAATGGCGATAACAATATCGCGAAGATCTACAGCATCGACGGGTTGGTCATTATCAGGGGCAGTCACTGGCTTCATGCCCAAATCAACCACCAGGCGCTTTAAATCGGTGCCCCTGAACTGATAGATCCGGCTGCTGACTTCTGACGGCTTCAGATTGACATCAAGCACGATGCGCAAGTCGTCCTGGTTGCGTTTGCCGTAGCGGATTCGTCTCACCGTGCCACGTGCTTTCAAATCACGGGACAGCAGCGTTGAAAAACGGCTGGAGGCGAGATCCACAACAATGCGTTGAGGGTTGTCCAGCACAAAAACTTTATAGTTTGCCGGAACACTATCGAGATCGAGATGCAGTTTCATGCGACCGCGATCTTCGTGGAAGTAAACTCCAGTGACTTTGGTTTGCGTCGGAGCATCAGCCGACTGAGCGGGTGATGCAAGCCATAATCCTCCAACACTACAGGCGGCGCTCAAAAACCCTCGTCGATTTGTAGTGAGGTGTGTTGCCACGGGCGTGCTGCTCTATTGCTAAGGAAACGGCCGGAGATTAACTGTAACTAAATTGATACAATTAGACGCTTTGAGAAATCACTCAATTCCCACTAAATTTAACAAGATAGCGACTCAAATTAAAGTTAAAGTTAAGTCGACAACTGCAGAAGTATCCTAAGCTTAACAGTTCGGTAATATACGATTTCAACGATGCTGCAGATGCTCAATCGTGAGCTGCCGGGATGCCGCATCGATATGCTCGATTGATATGCGAATAGTGGTGGAGTCTGCGAGCGCCGGCACCCGCTCGGGCCATTCAATAAGTAGCGCCGCCCCGCGCCCGAATAAATCTCGAAAACCAATAAACTCCAGTTCTTCCGGATCCTCCAGCCGATACAGGTCCAGATGGTATAGCGTACAACCGGATGTTTCATACAACTCAAGCAACGTATAGGTCGGGCTCTTTACCGCCCCCTCATGACCACAGGCCTGAATGAAACCGCGCGCGAAAGTTGTTTTACCCGCGCCCAGTTCTCCACTGAGTGTGATAACCGCGTCCTGCAACTTTCCAGTCTCGATTAACTGACGGGCAAAATTTGCCCCTGCATCCAGAGTCTGCTGCTCGCCTTCCAGTACAGTCGTCGTTTGCATGGTGTTCGATTGATTGCGGTCCATCGAAATATTCTGCCACTTCGCATCAAACAAAAACACGCCTCTCGGCAAAACAGCAGAAATCAGTTTTAGCCAAAATCAGCGCAAGGTCTGCCAACCCGACATGCCACTGATAATTCGATCAACAACAGACACCCCGATTCCATCGGTCAGCTGCTCGAGCAGCCCATCAGACGGTGTAAAGTTCACCAGCTTTTCTGCACCAAACACATCCCGGGCAACTGACATTTCACTGCCTAATGCATCGACCAATCCGTTTTCTACCGCCTGCTCCCCAGTCCATACCAACCCGCTGAACAGATCTTCGTTATCATCGAGAGCCTCGCCTCGTCCTTCCAGAACAACGCTTTTGAATTGCTCATGTATCTCAGACAACAACGATTCCATATGTGCGACCTCTGTTTCTTTGAGCGGTGAAAACGGATCCAGAAACGCTTTGTTGGCGCCAGAAGTGAAAACCCGTCGCTCAACTCCTGCCTTGTCCAGGGTATCGACAAAGCCAAAGCCGCCACTGATCACTCCAATGGAACCAACCAGACTGGCTTTGTCTGCGTAAATTTTGTCAGCTGCGGCCGCAATGTAGTAACCGCCGGACGCACATAAATCTTCGATCACCGCGTATAGCGGCGTATCCGGGTGCTCCGCGTTGAGTCTTCGAACTTCGTCGAATACTCTGCCAGCCTGCACAGGGCTGCCACCGGGACTGTTGATTCGCAGAATAACCCCGGCTGTATTGTCGTCTTCAAATGCGGCTTTCACCCCGGCCACTATTCGCGAAGCACTCGCTGCTTCACCATTGGCGATTACCCCGGACACATCAACTACCGCTGTGTGGAGCTCGCTTTCATTCAGAGAGATATTGAACAAGCCTTTCCCATACGCCATCAGCATAGCAATACCAATATAGGCAAAGGTCAGCGCTTTAAAAAAAATGCTCCACCGACGAGTGCGTCGCTGCTCTTTTAACGTTTCAGTCGCAAGTTTCTCAATAACCCCGCGTTCCCAGCCGGGGCGACGACCACGATATCCACGGTCCTCACGCACGCGCTCGCCCTGCGTCCATCTTTCGTCTTCATTCATT
>CALLLY010000180.1 GCA_938008205.1 uncultured Granulosicoccaceae bacterium | reverse complement strand
CGCCAGACTATTAAGAATGGCCATGCGCACTTCCCGCCCGCTGCCGGATGAGAGGATGCCCACCGAAAACTGCTTGAGCCTGGGCCCCGGGGTGTACGAAATGCTGTCGATCTCTTTTTGCAGAAAACCCGCCTGAGTCAGCGTTGTGAGAATGCGATGCAGGGTCTGCTTGGGCAGATCGACATTTTTACCGATGACGAACGCGGTTACCGGCGTCGAGTGCGAAACCACCTCTTCCAGCACAATAAGCGCTCTGAGGCTGCGGGTGGTGAGTTCGTCGTTTCGATTCTGCATTGCCATCGTTCCATTCCTGATATTAACGGGATTTAAGATCCCACTATAACGTTCCAGTATATTTGATAGCTGCCCATTATAAAACATTAACCGGCAAATTTGCGCCCGGATGCTCAAATACTTTCGGTCGCCGCCATCGAGCGGCGTTTAACAACACCCTGCCGCGACAACCTGCGATTTTAAAATTGACGCATTGGCTGGCTCGCGGGCACGTTTAGCGTCATAGCTCCAGTGCGGTTACCATACCGGCAGACAAACTCACCGCCGAGTGCACGAATCAAATGGCCGCAGACTTCAACCGGGTTCCGGAATTCAAAGATATAAAATCAGCCAGCGATAGACTGGCCGGTGTTGTGATTAAAACACCATTGCTGGAAAGCCCCCTGCTTAACGATAAAACCGGTAAAAGGATTCTGGTTAAAGCGGAATGCCTGCAGGTGACCGGCGCCTTTAAATTTCGCGGTGCCTGGTCGGCAGTTTCATCATTGACTGACGCAGAAAGATCAAAAGGCGTACTGGCGTACTCGTCCGGCAACCACGCTCAGGCCGTTGCATACGCTGCGGCAAAACATAACACTCGGGCCACCATTATCATGCCGAATGATGCGCCTGAACTTAAACTGCACAATACCCGACTGTACGGCGCAGAAGTGATTCAATATGACCGACCAGGCGGTGAAGATCGTGAAGCGATTGGAAAACAACTTGCCGAAGAACGCGGCTGTGTACTAATTAAACCTTATGACAATACGCAGGTAATCGCCGGTCAGGGCACCTGTGGGCTGGAACTGGCAGAACAAACCAAAGCACTAAATATAGATAACGCCGAAGTATTGGTATGTTGCGGCGGTGGCGGGTTAACCTCCGGCATTGCACTGGCCCTTGCCCATGAAGCACCCGGCCTGAAGGTTCGCCCCGTAGAACCGGAACACTACGACGATGTTGCGAGATCTCTGGCCTCCTCTACTCGTGAGTCTGTTAATACTCAACAACCCTCAATATGTGATGCTATTGTTACACCGTCACCCGGTGAACTGACATTTCCTATTATGCAGAAGTACTGTGGTGCAGGACTAACCGTCACTGACGATCAGGCACTCAATGCCATGAAAATAGCTGCCGCCGCATTTAAGCTGGTTGCAGAACCCGGAGGTGCCGTGGCTTTGGCAGCGGCGTTATCCCATGCTGATCAGATCAATTCAGACACCATTATATGTATTGTGTCCGGTGGCAATGTTGATGCAGCCATGCTTGAAAAAGCCTGTAGCAGCTAAGATACACAATTGCTTATCACGACAAGGCAGTCCCTTTGGCACTCAAAATATTGAACTCTGTCTGAAGACATCTGTCCCTTGTAGGTAACAGGGGATCACAATGAAAACTGCCATTTTTACTGTATTTTTATTCTTTTGTTCTGCGGCTTTTGCAGCACAACCGGACTTTGCAGATCTATACGAAAAACATTCAGCATCTGTTGTCACAGTATATACCGCTTCTGTACAGGTAAACGGCGGTCAGTCGCGTACCAGCCAGGGTGTTGGTTCAGGCGTACTGATTGAAAACAACCAGATACTTACCGCGGCACATGTGGTAGATGATGCAAAGATTATTGAAGTGCAGTTTACCGACGGCGCCCGCATCAAAGCAGACATCGTTTCATCAGTACAGGCCAGTGACGTAGCGTTATTACAATTGCAGGACACTCCGCCAAACCCGGTTGTGGCAACGCTTGCAAATTCTGATGAAACCCGCGTTGGCAGCCAGGTGTTTATTATCGGCTCACCCTTCGGCATATCACAAACCTTAAGCGTAGGACATTTATCCGGACGTATGAATCGTGGCCTGATGGCTGCGGGTACGCCTATTGAATTTCTACAAACCGATACTGCCATTAATACCGGAAACTCAGGCGGCCCTATGTTTAATAGTGAAGGTGAGGTGATCGGGATTGTCAGTTTTATATTATCCAAGAGCGGCGGGTTTGATGGTATTGGCTTTGCCACTGCCATCAATACCGCAAAGCAGGCGTTGCTTAACAGCTCTGGTGTACTGGCAGGATTTGAAGGCGTTATTTTGAACGAAAGAACCGCCAAAGCCCTTAACTTCCCGCAGGCAGGCTTATTGGTTCAGCGTGTTGTAGCCGACAGTGTTGCTGCCAAGGCAGGCTTACAGCCAGGCACCTTACGTGCAGATATCGAAGGCCAGGCTATGTTACTTGGAGGCGACCTAATTCTGGAGATCAACGGACTGGTGTGTAACACACCGCATGATTTTGAGCTGGTACAACAATCCACTATAGAGTTACAGGAAGACGAAACCTACGCCATTAAAGTGTTTCGCAACGGCGATGTGGTAGAACTGATTGCAGGCTTACCCATTGGAGGTTTTCAAACAGTTGGTGGCAGTACCAAATAATCTGGTACACCAGCACTACGGTGCTGGCAGTACCGTACAAAAAGCCGTGCAATTGCTAGACGACTGACTCGTATAGTGCCCGGGTATTCTCGGCAGTCATTGCTATCGGGTTACCGCCAACACTGGGGTCGCGAATAGCGGAATCGACCAGCTTATCCAGATCAGGATTTTTAACTCCCAACTCTGACAACGTTTTCGGGATGGCGAAGGAGTCATTAAATTCATCAACAAACTGACAGAAGCCGTCGAACCCGCCATCAATACCTAGATACGCCGCAACGCCATCGAAGCGCTCGCGTATAGCCGACTCGTTAAACTTTAGTACCGCAGGCATAAATACCGCGTTGGTGGTGCCATGATGGGTATGGTGCACTGCACCGACCGGATGACTTAGCGCATGGATGGCACCCAAACCTTTCTGGAAAGCAGTGGCACCCATTGATGCAGCACTCATCATGTTAGCACGGGCAGTAATGTCACTACCGTTGCTATAGGCAACAGGCAGATTGTCTTTCACCAAACGCATCCCCTCCAGAGCTATGCCCTGACTCATGGGATGATAGTGCGGGCTTGAGTATGCTTCTACACAGTGGGCAAAGGCATCGAGCCCGGTACCAGCGGTGACAAACTTCGGCATACCCACGGTAAGCTCAGGGTCACAGATAACCACCGCTGCCAGCATTTTAGGATGGAAGATAATCTTCTTCTCGACCGACTCTGAGTTTGAAATCACACTGGCGCGCCCTACTTCGGAACCGGTACCGGCAGTTGTGGGCACGGCGATCACCGGCGCTATGGCGTCTGCGTTGGCTCGAGTCCACCAGTCTCCAATATCTTCAAAATCCCAGATAGGGCGGGTCTGGCCGGCCATAAAGGCGACAACCTTGCCCAGATCAAGACCGGAACCTCCACCAAACGCCACCACCCCGTCGAAACCACCCTCACGGTAAAACCGCACGCCCTCATCAGCATTTTTGTCATTGGGGTTCGGATCAACATCAGAGAACATGGCCCGGCCGAGCCCGGCTGCCTCCAGCAAATCAAGGGTGCGATGAGTAATGTCCATATCTGCCAGACCACGATCAGTCACCAGTAATGGTTTACTGATACCTGCTGTCTGACAGGCGTCGGCAATTTCACTAATGCGCCCTGCGCCAAATCGAATGCTGGTCGGGTACGACCAATTACCGGTTAAAGTCATCGTTCTGCTTCTTGTAGTGGTACGGTTAAAAGCGGCGTTTACACATAGATTAGCACTTTACCGCTGAGGTTAGATTTAATCACAATCATGCCAGATCAATACAGCAACTTTTCTTTAGGTCATCGTAAATAGTTTCATTGAGATTGGGCCTGCGTATAAATTTACTGCGCCCTCAGGCGCGTTCAAAGCCACGAGCAATTTCCCATTGCGTTACCGCATTATCGAAACTCTGCTGCTCCCATTCCGCGCAGCGGGTATAGTGCGCAATTACCTCTGCCCCCATGGCGTCTGTCAGCATAGAAGAGTTTCTAAAGACATTGATAGAATCGCGCAGGGTATTGGGAATCTCGGCTACCGACTCATCGTTGTACAGATCACCGGTTGCGGCATCCTGCAAGCTCATTTTATCTTCGATTCCTTTGATACCAGCAGCCAGTAACGCCGCCTGCGCAAGGTACGGGTTAACATCTGACCCTGGTATGCGGCATTCCACTCGAACGGCTTTGGTACCATCACCACACAGGCGGAACCCCGCAGTACGGTTGTCTACCGACCAGGCGGTTTTGGTCGGTGCGAATGTGCCCTTCATAAACCGCTTATAGGAATTGACATAGGGCGCCAGAAACACCGTGTAGTCAGACGCATAGTGAATGATACCTGCCATAAAATGATGCATAAGCGTAGACATACCGTACTTGCCACTGGCATCAAAGAAAGTATTTTCTCCGTTTTTCCATAACGACATATGTATATGGCTTGCACTGCCAACCTTATCGCTATGCCACTTGGGCAGAAACGTTGCCGAATGGCCTTGCTGCCAGGCAATCTCTTTGGTGGCCTGTTTGGCAATGGTATGGTGGTCCGCACAGGCCAGTGCATCACTGTATTTGATGTTCAGCTCTTCCTGCCCGGTTTCTGCCTCTCCTTTGGAATTTTCTATCGGTATCCCTGCACCGTAGAGCGCATTGCGCAGCGTGCGCATGATCGGCTCTTCCTTGGTTGTCTGCAGAATATGGTAGTCCTCGTTATAACCGCTGATGGGTTCAAGGTTCATGAACTGCCCGGCCTGAATTTCTTCCAGTGACTGCTTAAAAAGAAAGAACTCCAGCTCCGTTGCCATCATCGCAGTTAATCCATGGGCCTCTAACCGTTCAATCTGATGTTTGAGTACCGACCGTGGAGAATGCGACACAGGTTTATGCGTGTGATGATCAAGTATGTCGCAAAGCACCAGCGCAGTACCCTCGAGCCATGGCAATACCCGAAGCGTCGCTAGATCAGGTTTCATGATGTAGTCACCATAGCCGGATTCCCAACTGGTAGAGGCATAGCCATCCGGCGTACCCATTTCCAGATCTGTTGCGAGCAGATAGTTGCAACAGTGGGTCTCCTGCCAGGCGCTTTCCAAAAAGTTGGATACATGAAAGCGTTTACCCATCAGTCGGCCCTGCATATCTACCAGGCAAACCAGTACGGTATCAATGCTGCCGTTTTCAGCAGCTGCTTTGAGTGAATCGAGATCCAACAAACCTTTCATGTGTATTCCGATGTTAGTAACAGTGGTTATTATTTGATTGCAACTATAACGCTACTAAATGACAGATTTATAGGGCTTTGCCGTTACGGCAAGAGCATTCAGATAGCCCCCGGCTCTGAACACTATCCCTTTCTGGAAACGGAGAGAGCTGTAAAAGCCAGTATGATATTGGTTAGTAACCAGGAAACCCGACGCGTGAGCGAGGCTAACCGCGACATTACAACTCGCTGACGCTTCGGGCTTCCTGAGAATGCCCGCAATAAGAACGGTCTCATCCAGCATAATGCTGTGACGGGCGTTACCAACTGTTCCACCCGTCACTTAGCAGAGAACTACCATAGCTGTACGGCTATATTGTTAACCGTACCGGTAAGGCCGACCGGCTTTTTGCATATCGTCATTGTATTTTCTGAAGATATCGACCACTTTCTTTTTGGTTTCGGACTCTGCGGCAATTTCATCCCAGAACTTAACCGCAGCTTCTTCCACCTGAGCCCATTCTTCATCAGGAATTGTGGTGAGCTTCATTTTGTCACCATTGACGCGCAAGTCAGCCTCACCACCCCAGTACCACCACTGACGGTAGTAGTGACTCTGTTCCATGCATACAGTTAACAGCTCCTTAAGGTGCTCCGGAAGCTCTTCCCAACGCTCCATATTGGCAAAGAAGTGACCAATCCAGGCACCGGATATATTGTTGGTCAGGAAGTAGTCAGTGACATCGGCCCAGCCAACGGTATAGTCTTCCGTAATACCCGACCAGGCGATACCGTCCAGTTCACCGGTTTGCACGGCAACTTCAATGTCTTCCCACGGCAGTGTTACCGGTACAACACCAAACTGCGACAGGAAGCGACCCGCGGTGGGGAACGTAAACACACGCTTGCCTTTCAGATCCGCCAGTGAGTTGATCGGCTCTTTGGTGGCAAAGTGACACGGATCCCATGAACCCGCAGAAATGTGTTTAACGCCAACCTTACTGTATTCTTCATCCCAGATTTCATTGAGCCCATACTGGTTAAACAGTACCGGCACATCCAGCGAGTATCGGCTGCCAAACGGAAAGTAACCACCAAACACCGTGACTTCGGTGGGTGCGGCCATGGAATCATCATCGGACTGAACCGCATCAATAGTGCCGCGCTGCAGGGCCTGAAATAACTCACCGGTAGGCACCAGCTGATCTGCGAAGAACAGTTCAATCTCCATTTCATCGCCGGCAATTTTGTTGAACTTGTCGATAGCCGGTTTAACCACATGTTCGGCAAGTGCGGTACCAGCGTAGGTTTGCAGCCGCCATTTGATCTTAGATTGTGCAATGGCAGGTGCAGCCAAAGCACCGGCAGCGGGTATTGCTACCGCGGCTTTCTTTATAAAGGAACGTCTGTCAGTCATTGCTTTTCCTCAGGTTAAAACTTATCACCGTCTTTATTTTCCGTAGACGGTTTCCGGTAGCCACAGTGCTATTTGGGGGAACACCATGACAAGAGTGAGCGCCAACACCATCACCAGAAAAAACGGCACGATAGATCGATAAATATCGCCAAGCGTTATTTCAGGTGGTGACATGGCACGCATTAAAAACAGGTTATAACCGAACGGCGGTGTCATATAGGCGACCTGAGTGGTGATGGTATACAGCACGCCATACCAGATCAGAT
>CALLLY010000179.1 GCA_938008205.1 uncultured Granulosicoccaceae bacterium | reverse complement strand
CGGGAGTTTTTATTCAGTCGATATGTTGCCACCGCTGTGGCAAAAAATATCCTACTTTAACCCGGTGCTTTATTTAATCAGCGGGTTCCGATGGAGCTTTTTCGAGGTTGGCGATGTTTCAGTCGGCATCAGCCTGCTCAGTATTCTTATATTTCTGGCAGCCTGCCTCGGCATTGTCTGGTGGATGTTCAAAACCGGCTATAAACTGCGCCAATAACACGATGACAAACTCTCTGAATCAGGACAAAGTCACTTCAGCGCCAATTGACGCTGCCACTGTGATTTTAATTCGGGACAACAACAGCAGGCTGGAAGTACTGCTATTGTGTCGGGGCAACAGTAAAACGGTTATGAATAAAGCCTGGGTATTTCCGGGCGGAAAAGTCGACAACGCCGATTTCGACCAAGAGCCCCATGTACTGATGAAACTGTCTGCTGCACCTCAAGCATTACTTTCTGAAGAAGCACTCGACACCCGCAAAGCCTGCGGTCTGTTCTACGCTGCAACGCGGGAAACATTTGAAGAGACGAATGTTCAACTGGACGTCAGTGAGGTACATCCATGGTCACGATGGATTACACCCAATGAACCGTCCATGATGAAAAAACGCTTCGACGCACGGTTCTTTGTTGCTCAACTGCCCGATGGTGCAGTGGCGGTGCACGACGGATCCGAAGCGACGGATAGTAAGTGGCTCACGCCGCAACAGGCTCTGCACGAATACTTAAGTCACACCATAGCGTTGGCACCTCCGCAGATCATGACGCTGTTAGCACTATGCGCTCACGGCAGCACAGCAGCCTGCATCAAGCACGCGAACGCAACACCGACTTACTGCATACAACCGCAGGTCATTAAAGACGGCCCTGACCGACGCACACTGCTATATCCCGGAGACCCGGAACATTCCGACTCACAACAACTGATGCCCGGCCCTACACGACTGGTGTGGAAAGATGGACACTTCGAACCCGACACCGGATTTGAGCAGTTCCTGATCGGATAACACATTTGTCTTGAATTTTTTTTCGCTGTCCTTACTCTTGCGCGTACGCCCTGAACAACATCGTGGATAACTTCTGTGAATAACGCGCTGGAATCTCTTAATCGTCTCCGAGAAGGTAACCTGCGATACATCAACAACGAACGCGCTCCCGATGCGCTGGATTATCAGTCACAACGTGATGATCTCCTCGAGGGGCAGGAACCCTTTGCCATTATCCTCGGTTGCTCAGATTCCAGAGTCCCTGCAGAGATCGTATTCGATCAGGGCCTGGGGGATCTGTTTGTCATTCGCGTGGCGGGCAATGTGGTGGCACCGTCTCAGGTAGCAAGTGTCGAATTCGCTGCGGAAAAATTCGGTGTGCAACTGGTAGTGGTTATGGGGCACACCAACTGCGGTGCAATTTCAGCAACACTCGATCAGCTGCGCCTGCCGCTGAAAGATCGCAGCGAGAACCTCCACGCTATCGTCGATCGCATACGGCCGTCAGTCGAAACACTGCTTGAAACCGATCTGGTCAACAAACCTGACGAACTTTTGACCGCGGCAACCCGTTCAAACATCAGAGCCTGTGTGGCTCACCTTCAACACGGATCAAAGTTGCTGGAGCAATTAATACTGCAAAAAGGACTGGTGATCGTCGGCGCGCAGTACAACCTTGAATCAGGCAAAGTAGAATTCTTTGACGATTTATCCGGCGCAGGGGAATAGTGCAGGCGTTTTACCGCCTGGCACCTGCTTGTGCAAATAAGGTTGGTGATGCTGGCACGTTTCGGCTGTCCAATGGTTTTCGGTTCAAGCCGTCTGTAAATATTGATCCGAAATTTGGCCAGCACCACCGAGTCAGGCTAATGCAATAATCGATTCACATCTGCCTGCGCCCGGATAGATCGGCATCTGGGCTCGATAAGTTTAATTGATGAACTTACATCACAAATGTATGGCTTGGGCATGCCATTGTTGATTCCAAATCTCAGCCGCATACTCTGTACATACTTAAAAACAACAGAGTAAACATCATGAAAAACCTTTTTGCCTCCATCAAAGAAAATGTCGCCAGCCGTCGCAACAGCGAGCAGCGAATCAGTCGTGCACAGGCGCGCAAAGCGATTGCCGAATTACGCGGATTGAGCGATGCACAGCTTAGAGACATCGGTATCGATCGCGGCAGCATCATTCACAGCGTGAAATACGGCAAACCCACAGATCACGCCGCGTAAGTAAAAATAGCAAAAACTGCCCTACCCCCAAGGGAAGTTTTCGTAAAGGCTTGACTGATACTCTCCCGCAAGTCGGTGGGGTCAGCGTCTCCAGCCGGGGAGGTTACCCTGCCCGGCTGATGACAACTAAATAATCCAACAAATTCAAGCCAAAACTGCGATTAGAGTACCTCCCGGCCCGGAGACAATCTGTCTCCCGGCACCTTACTTCAACAGAACACCCCAACCAGAAATTGACGTTGCCTGCAAAGGCTGTGACACGTAGTCTTAAGATACTTAACTTAAGAGCGCCCTGTCATGCTGATACTCGTATCGCCGGCTAAAACGCTGGATTACGAATCACCACCGCTGGTTCCTGAAAATACTCAGCCCCAATTTCTAGAAGACTCACAAGAGCTGATCGATCAGCTCAAAAAAATGTCTGCGCCTAAGGTTGGCAAGCTGATGAACATCAGCGACAAACTGGCCAAACTCAACACTGAACGTTATAAAAGCTGGAAACTCCCGCTGCAGCCCGGCCCTGCAAAGCAGTCCCTGTTTGCCTTTCAGGGCGATGTCTACATCGGTCTTGATGCCAACTCACTGAAGAAGCGAGACGTGCAGTTTGCACAGAAGCACCTGCGAATCCTGAGCGGGCTCTACGGCGTACTTCGACCGCTGGACCTGATGCACCCCTACCGCCTTGAGATGGGCACTAAACTGGTCAATAAGCGTGGCCAGAACCTGTACCATTTCTGGGGTGACAGCGTCACAGACTCGTTAAACACAGAGCTAAAGGCGCAAAAGTCTCCGCTGGTGTTTAATCTTGCATCGAACGAATACTTCAAAGTGGTCAATCAACACAAACTCGATGCAGAGTTAATAAGCCCTGTTTTTAAAGATCAGAAAAACGGCGAATATAAACTGATATCGTTTTTCGCAAAAAAGGCTCGCGGGATGATGGCGCGGTATATCATCGATAATCGCATTAAGGATGTCGAGGGGCTAAAAGACTTCAACACAGCAGGCTATCGCTACAATAAAAAGCTTTCAACCGCACACGAACCGGTGTTCACACGCAAGGAGCAAACCGACAGGTGAGCAACCCGATTCTCAACCCGGAAACAAAACAACATAGCGAACACTCGTTCTCCGAATACGAAGTTGCACTATCCAACCGCAATAGCGGTACGTTACTGGAGTCTTTGCAACATGATGTCACTCCGGTGGGCGCACATTACCTGCTTAATCACTTTGATATTCCGTTTGTGGAAGACAGCTTCGACTGGCAGCTAAACTTTCATGGAACTTTTGATCACCCGTTCTCAATTGATTTTGCTTCTCTCAGATCATTACCTGAAGTCACACAGCGTGTCACCCTGGAATGTGCCGGTAACGGACGTCGTCTGGTGACCCCTCACTGGCCAAGCCAGCCCTGGGGACACGAAGCGGTCGGCACCGCAGACTGGACCGGGGTAAATCTACAACAGCTATTGACCAAAGCCGGTATCAGCAGTCAGTGCAAAAATATAGTTTTTCATGGAACCGACGTCGGTGTTGATGGCGGCACCGTACACAACTTTGCCAGAAGCCTGAGCGCTGAACAGGCACTTCATCCGGACGTGATGCTGGCGTATGCAATGAATGGCCAGCCACTGGCACCGCAGCACGGCTACCCGCTGCGCTTAATTGTTCCCGGATGGTACGGCATGGCGAGTGTTAAGTGGTTATCTGCCATTGAAGCGATAGACCACGATTTTCAGGGCCATCAGCAAGTCGGCACGTATGTGTATCGCGAGCACCCCGGTGAAGCCGGCATACCTGTTTCTCATATGCGCGTTCGTTCACTGTTGATTCCACCGGGCATTCCCGACTGGAGTACACGCAAGAGACTATTAAAGCCGGGCTTGAGCCGGATAATTGGTCGCGCATGGAGTGGTGGCGGAACCGCTATTACCAAAGTCGAACTGGGTATAGATAACCACTGGACCGAAGCGACACTCACCCCTTCTGAAAATCCCTATACCTGGAGTTTGTGGGAAGCCGAGTGGCAGGCAACACCCGGAAAACATATCGTCAGCTGCCGTGCTACCGACGCCCGCGGACACTGCCAGCCGCTCGAGCCGATCTGGGATACTGCCGGGTTTGGCAACAATGCAGTACAAAGCGTCGAAGT
>CALLLY010000178.1 GCA_938008205.1 uncultured Granulosicoccaceae bacterium | reverse complement strand
TTAGAAGCAGGTTTTACTGAGCAGGAGCTTGCAGAACTGGCAGAGCTGGAGCTGGAGTTTAAACAGAGCTTTGAATCTGAACCTGCTTGAAAACTGAAGACTGCTTTCAAAGCTCGATTTTGTCCTGCCGTTTTTGGTATTGTCACAGCCTTTGTATTACTTCAGCCGCGAACGTCAGTCAGTTGAAATATCGCGGTTGGCCTCGCTCACGCGTCGGGTTTCGTGATTGCCTGGACAGGTAGTGACCGTTATCAAATCCCTCCGCTTGCCGGAGGATCAGTGTCTCAGTGTTGGGGAGAGCGTGCTTATCTAAACTACGCGACTAACGCGCGTAAAATTAATCCTTAGCCACCAGCTTATGTCCATCCCACACTAACAACTCACAGGTTTTTTCATCAGCCATGGCAACAATCGCGTGGTCACCGTGCCAGTCACCCAGCACCATGCGTTCTACCGAGTGTTGATTTTCTGAAGCACTGTAATGTGCGGGGCGGTGAGTATGTCCGTGAATTAACCGCGTGACTTCAGCACCATCAAGTGTTTCGTTTAATGTGTCAGTGTTGATATCGGCGATGTTATTGGTGTGTGCCCGATGTCCTTTCGCTTTACTGGTGCTGCGGATCATTCTTGCGGTCGCTTCACGTTCACTGACCGACTTTGCCAGAAAATCAGTTTGCCATCCGCTGTTGCGCACCATCCGACGATAGAACTGGTACTGACTATCGTCTGTGCAAAGTGTGTCACCGTGCATCAACAGTGTATTGGTTCCGGCAAGTGAAACGGTAATCGCATCTTCACGGATCAACGTTCCACCAAAACCTTCCACATATTTCTCGCCAAGCAGAAAGTCGCGGTTGCCATGCATAATGGTGATCTTCATGCCGCCGTCACACAGCGCTTTTAGTCTGATTGCAACTTCCTTTGCGGTGTGATCACAGGCGTCATCACCGATCCAGTACTCGAACAGATCGCCGAGTATGTACAGGTGATCGACAGAGTTTCCAATATGTGAAAACAGAGCAAACGCAAGACCGGTGATCTCAGGTTCACTGGCTTGTAGGTGAAGATCCGAGATCAGTAGTGTTTGCATAGCTTAGGCGTCGTCTCGTACTGCGCTTTCAATGATCAGCGGTTCAATCGGAACATCACCATGGCCACCGACATTGCCGGTAGGAACGGTACTCATTTCCATCACGATATCCATACCGTCGACCACTTTGCCGAATACGCAGTAACCCCAGCCGTTAGGTGATTTTTCAGTGTGGTTTAGAAAACCGTTGTCGTTAACGTTAATGAAAAACTGCGCGGTAGCCGAATGCGGGTCTGCAGTACGCGCCATGGCAAGTGTGCCGGTATCGTTGACCGAACCGTTGTCCGCCTCATTCTCTATGGGCTTGTTGACTTGCTTTTGCTTCATTTCTGCAGAAAAACCACCACCCTGAACCATAAAGCTGGGTATTACGCGATGAAATATAGTGCCGTTATAGTGGCCGCTGTCTACGTAGCTCAGAAAGTTTTCACAGGTTGCCGGAGCTTTGCCAGTATCGAGTTCAATAGTGATCGCGCCTTTGTTGGTATTAAAGGTGATCATGTGGTGTCACTCCGTTTTTACGTCTGTTGACGCGGTTGCAAGGTTTTCGATTTTTTCGATAACAATAGGGTTGGTGGGAACGTCTTTACCGAAGGGTCCGGCAGCTCCGGTAGGCGTTTTACCAATCCAGTCGGCGATATCTTCGCCTTCAATCACTTTGCCGAAAACGGTGTATCCCCAGCCCGCTACATCTTTTGAACGATGATTCAGGAAATCGTTGTCTGCAATATTGATAAAGAACTGAGCAGAAGCTGAGTGTGGATCCTGGGTTCTGGCCATAGCAATTGTGTAGCGATTGTTTTTAAGGGTATTGTCAGCTTCGTTTTTTATCGGATCGCGGGTTTCTTTTTTGTCGAACCCCAGGGTGAAGCCGCCACCCTGAATCATAAAGCCTTCGATAACGCGGTGAAAAATAGTGCCTTCGTAGTAGCCGTCGTCAACATACTTTAAAAAGTTTGCGACGGTAGCCGGGGCATTCTGAGCATCGAGCTCGATAACCATTTCACCGAGGTTGGTAATCATTCTCACCTGTGTCTTTTCTGCAGGTGTTTCATCTGAGCTAACTGCAGCAGGTAGCAGCGACAATATCCCGAGACACAGGCCGGCGAATAGTGACAAGAAGCGTCTTCGTGCAGATAGGGTGGACAAAAATATTTTCATAGATCCAACGGGTGACAGTGTGAGATTATGGGAGAAGTGTGCTCGGGCGCTAACAGTGACTGATTTTTCCTGCCGTGCAGACTTCCGGCCGCCTATAATATCGCGTTCTGGTGTAAGCACCAACGAACTGGCGAAAATTTGTGTGTGTTGCTCCCCGGCGACACGCATTTCTTAATCGACCTCAGCCGTAATACCAACTGCAAAATATCGAGATCACGTGCTCCCGTCCGACAACGACAAACCTGCCGACAACAGTCGCGAAAAAACCACGCGCGGCTCGCTTGCGAAACGCCGGCGCAATGCGCGCCAAAAGGCGATGCAGGCACTGTATCAGTGGGACTTCGATTCCGAAGCGGCATCCGTTGCCGACATTGTCACGCAGTTCTGTAACCTGCAGAACATGGAGCGCGTGGATGTTGAATACTTTGAAGAATTGGTGGGCTACGTTGCTGACAACCTGGACGACATTGATGCCGGCATTGCCGCTGTGGCTGATGATCGAACCATCGATGAGCTCGACCCTGTCGAACGCGCCGTATTGCGGGTAGCCTGTGCGGAACTCAAAACCCGCCTGGATATACCGTTTCGGGTGGTACTTAACGAGGCGGTTGAAATTGCCAAGCTGTTCGGTGCCGAGCAAGGGCATAAGTTCGTCAATGGCGTGGTGGATAAGCTTGCCGCAGACATTCGCAGCGTCGAATATTCGCGCGCACCCTCTGGCGATTAATCGGAACGTTGTGAAAATAAAAACCCAGAAAACCCCTGCCACCGTGGCAGATCTGCTGCATTCACCGGCAAACTTCTTCGCTTTCGGATTTGGTACCGGGTTACCGCCAGTGGCATCCGGAACCTTTGGAACCCTGCCGGGGCTTTTGATCTGCGTTCTGATCGGTGGTCTGCCGTTGCTGGCTTATCTGGCGATTGTGGTGGTCGCATTCGTCGCCGGAATATGGATTTGCGACTCCGCTACCCGCTACTTAAAAACTCACGACCATGGTGCAATAGTCTGGGATGAAGTTGTCGGCATGATGGTCACCATGATTGCCGTGCCGGTTTCTGTGGGCACTCTGATCGCGGGCTTTTTCCTGTTTCGCCTTTTTGATGTCTGGAAGCCTGGCCCTATCCGTAAAATGGACGACACCATCGACGGTGGCCTGGGCATAATGGTAGACGACGTGTTTGCCGGCTTACTTGCCTGTGTGGTGCTACATGCGATGGTGTATTTTGTGCCGTCGATCGTCAGCTTCTGGCCGTTATAGCAGCCTGGTTGATGGCTGGAATCTCCGCGCGTCTGAGCACCGGGGAGGCTACTTACCGTTAATGGTACCGAACAACCCAAGCAGTCTAAGGCACACTAATCCCGAGCTCATCCAGAAACCCGCTCAACTGAATCAACGGTAACCCGACCAGCGCGGTCGGATCGTCGCTGCGCATATATTCCACCACTGCACTGCCCAGGCATTCGGATTTGAAGCTGGCCGCGCAACCATAGGGCTCATCTGCGCGCAAATATCGCTCGATCTGTGGCGCTGAAAGCGTGCGAAACTTCACTTCCGTCGGCACAACACAATGCCGTGAATCATCACCTTTCACAACATATAAACCGGTATAGAAAACCACTGTATTGGATGAGAGGCTCTGCAATTGCTCTACAGCCGTTTCGTGCGTGTAAGGTTTGCCCAGTATCTGCCCGTTCAAGTCTGCTACCTGATCAGATCCAATCACCACAGTGGTATCGATCGAAGTCTGTCTGTGAACTGACAGGGCTTTTTCGCGGGCCAGTCTGGCAACCAGTTCAACGGCAGGTTCTCCGACTTCGGGCGTCTCATCGCAGTCGGGGGCGACCTGCTCAAAGTCGATTTTTAACCGGTCGAGCAATGTCTTGCGAAACACGGAGGTGGAGGCCAGGATAAGGCGGTAATCAGGCATTTTTCAGATCCGTTGCGGGGCAGGGTACAACAAGCACTCTCTGGTGGCTGCCGGCGGGTGAATTTGGCGATGAGGAACTTTGACTAAACAGATAATTCGCAGTAAACTTGAGGGTTTATGGAAAGTCTTCCTTCCAGGTTTAACCCCGTCGAACTGGCGCGGGCACGGCAGCATTGCAAAGTAACATTGCCGGTTACCCACTTTACGCGTTTTTCTGAACTGCTTGCAAGCCAGGGCGGTGACGTAGTGGCGACCGTAGAATTTTCGCTGCAAGGCCGTCGGGCGCTGGCGAATGGCACGTTGCAGGCCAGTGTTGAGGTGACCTGCCAGCGGTGTGTGAAGCCGGCTCCACTGGAAATTGCCACGGAGTTTACGTTTGGCTTTGTCAGTAGTGAAGAAGACGCAGAATCACTGGACGAAAAGCTCGACCCGGTGCTGATAGACAGCAACGGAGAGCTTACCGTCGTTGATTTACTGGAAGACGAACTTATTTTGCAGGTACCACAGCGCGTGGTGCACAGCGATGAAGAACAATGTGACCCGACGGTGATCGACGCCGTTAACGCGGAACCTGGCGTTCCGGCAAATACCCACAACCCGTTCAGTGGTCTGGACGAGTTGTTGAAAAACTAACTGGAGAAGCCAGATGGCCGTACAGAAAAAACGAAATACCCCGTCACGTCGTGGCATGCGTCGCTCACACGATGCACTGAAGAACCCGGCGCTTTCCACTGACCCGACTACCGGTGAAGTTCACCGTCGTCACCACATCACCGCAGAAGGTTACTACCGCGGCGAGAAGGTTGTAGAAACCGTTGAAGAGTTCGACGACGAGGACGAATAGCCCGCACTTAGTGCCCACTCTTTCTATTGTACGATTGAATCCAAATCCGGGTGTGTTTTACCCGGCCACAACCACTGACAAGGTGCTCTGTGAATCATGAGTGAAACCGTTACCATCGCGCTTGACGCGATGAGTGGTGATCTCGGTGCTAAAACTGCCGTCGAGGCAGCAATCCGCGCTACCAGAAAATTCACGGATTTACGCGTAATTCTCGTTGGTGATGAAGCAGTATTATCCCCTCTGCTGAAGTCAGATCAATCCGATCTGATCAACATTTGCCACGCTTCTGAAGTCGTCACTATGGACGATGCGCTCGCTCAGGCCCTGCGTGGCAAGCGTGACTCCAGCATGCGCGTGGCCATAGATCAGGTGAAAAAAGGCAACGCCTCGGCCTGTGTAAGCTGCGGGAATACGGGTGCACTGATGGCAATTGGGCGCTTTGTGCTCAAGACCATCGCGGGCGTTGACCGTCCGGCTATTGTTACCGCCATTCCCAATGTTCACGGCCACGTGCACATGCTTGATCTTGGCGCCAACGTCGATTGCACGCCGGAACACCTGCATCAGTTTGCCGTCATGGGCTCGGCGCTGGCGTCAGCGGTAGACACCATCGACAGTCCGCGGGTTGGTCTGCTCAATATTGGCTCCGAAGATATCAAAGGCAATGAGCAGGTAAAAGAAGCCGGCAAAATGCTCGAAGCCTCCTCGTTGAATTACATCGGTTATGTCGAGGGTGATGAAATCTATATGGGCGAAGTCGATGTGGTCGTCGCAGATGGCTTTGTGGGCAATGTGTCCCTGAAAACCTCAGAAGGTGTGGCCAAGCTGGTTAAGCGGTATCTGCGTGAAGAATTCACGCGCTCGCCTCTCAGTAAGGTAATGGGGCTGGTTGCATCGCCTGTGCTAAAACGGCTGGCTAAGAGAATCGATCCCGATCGTTACAACGGGGCGAGTTTACTGGGCTTGCGAGGCATTGTGATTAAAAGTCATGGCGGCGCCGGAGTGCTGGCGTTAGAGAACGCACTGAAAATTGCGCGTCTGGAGGCAAAAAAGGGACTGATCTCAAGAATTGAGACGGCCATTGAAACGCAGCTCAGCAAGCCGGATAGTCAGTGAAATATTCGCGGATCCTTGGCACAGGCAGCTACCTGCCAGAGAAAGTGCTTCATAACACCGATATGGAAAAGCTCGTCGATACCTCGGACGAGTGGATTCGCGAACGTACCGGTATCGAACAACGCCATATCGCAGCCGACGACGAAACAACACTCGATCTTGCAGAAAAAGCTGCCCGCAACGCGATAGATGCTGCCGGTATAAACAGCAATGACATCGATCTGATCGTCATTGCAACCACAACACCTGACTGCGTTTTCCCGAGTGTCGCTTCCATGTTGCAGGCGCGCCTGGGCATTACCAATGAAAGCCCGGCATTCGATATTCAGGCGGTTTGCGCGGGTTTCGCTTATGCACTGGGTGTTGCAGACAACTTCATCCGCGGTGGATCTGCCAGTGTTGTACTGGTGATTGGCGCTGAAACTTTTTCAAGAATTCTGAACTGGAAAGACCGCAATACCTGTGTGTTGTTTGGTGATGGCGCCGGCGCTGTGGTGCTGGGTGAAGACGACAAACCCGGTATACACAGCACTCATTTACATGCGGATGGTCGCTACAAAGATCTGCTGCACGTGCCCAACGGCGTGTCACGCGGTTACGATGTTATGCAACAGCAGGAAGCTTTTGTTCAGATGCGTGGTAATGAGGTGTTTCGCATGGCGGTCACCAAATTGCGCGAGGTTGTTGAGGAAGCGCTCAAGGCAAACCAGATGGATAAATCTGATATCGACTGGCTGGTGCCACATCAGGCCAACATACGAATCATTCAGGCCACTGCCCGCAAGCTCAATATGAGTATGGATCGGGTTGTGCTCACCGTTCAAAACCATGGCAATACTTCTGCGGCGTCGATTCCGCTGGCACTCGACACTGCTGTGCGGGACGGCAGGATACAGCGCGGCGAAAAACTGTTGCTGGAAGGCTTTGGTGGCGGCTTTACCTGGGGAGCTGCGCTGGTTACGTACTAGGCGCGTCCTAATAGATACCTAAAATAGCGTTTGTGTACAATGCCAAGAGGCATCTTAGGAACTACTTCGCGTCAGTTTCTAACATTCAATTGCCTACTAACCGATTTTCTGTTGTGCGAGTCCCCATGCCAGACTATCGACAGCCAGACAGGAGTTATCGTTTGTGATCGGGCAGCATTGGAAATCAGTTGAATAACCCGAGCGAAAACAAACCACAAACTATCTTGCTGGTGGACGACCACGAACTCGTCAGAGCAGGTATTCGGCTGTTAATTGAAGGTGTCGTTCCCAACGCACAATTCGTTGAAGCCAGTACCGGCGAACAGAGTATCGACATTGTCGGTTCCCAGACTGTCGATCTGGTGTTCATGGATATTATTTTGCCGGGAATAGACGGCATCTCGTCAGCGCTAAGGCTGATCAGCATGGCCCCGGGCATCAAAATTATTGTCCTGACAGGGCGTACCGAACTGGTCGTGCCCAAAGCACTGTTTGAGTCGGGTATCTGCGGTTACATTACCAAGTCATCTGCCGCCGAAGAAATTAACAACGCTATTGTCGCCGCTAATAACGGGGAGTTTTTCCTGTCTTTGGATCTGCGCAGCCGCTTTGATAACAATAGCGATGAGGAATACGAAGTCTCGCCGTTCGACAGGCTGTCGCATCGGGAGCTGCAAGTGGTATTGTTGTTATTGAAAGGTTACAAAACCAGCGACGTTGGCGAATCCTTATCGTTGAACGCAAAAACGGTCAGCACCTATAAACGGCGGGCGTTTGACAAACTGGGTGTCAGCAACACCCCGGAGCTTGTTCAGTTGGCAATAGAACACAGCATTCTGGGCTACTGAGCCGCACAAACCAGTGTGCTCGAAAAAAGACCCTTGCTCACAACACTCGCAATTGGCGATATACTTCAGGCTGTAAGCGAAATCTTTAAACCGACGGATAAGTCGCAACGCGGGCGCGCCTTGGTTCCCGTACGGATTGCCGTGCTGGCGGCTTTTCGCCATAGTAGATCTAACATTGTGCCTTACTATTTATGACGCATCAGGATCAGCAAACCACAGCGCCCGACTCTGAAGCGGCTGCGCTCGAATCAACACAGGCGACACCTGTAGAAGGCGAAGTATTTGATCCCGTAGCATTTATGAAAACGGTGACTCATCGGCCCGGTGTGTATCAGATGATCAACAGCGCTGGTGACACCATCTATGTCGGTAAGGCGGGGAATCTGCGCAAGCGGGTTGGCAGCTACTTCCAGAAAGATCCGGGGTCTGTGAAAACCCGCATTATGGTGGCGCAGATTGCCAACGTACAACTCACTGTCACCAGCAACGAAATTGAAGCGCTGCTGCTTGAAAATAATCTGATCAAAGAAAAACGTCCGCGCTATAACATCCTGCTGCGAGATGACAAAAGCTACCCTTTTTTATTTGTATCCACCGAAGATGATTACCCGAGGATTTCTTATCGGCGTGGTGCTCGCAAGCAGGCGGGAAAATATATAGGACCGTATCCGCATGCTGGAGCGGTTAAGAAAACTCTGCGTTATATACAAAAGCTGTTCAAGGTTCGGCAGTGTGAAGATAGTTACTTCAGCAATCGTTCACGTCCGTGCCTGCAACATCAGATAAATCGCTGCACTGCACCGTGTGTTGAGCTGATCGATCAGGCTGCCTATAAACTAGATGTTGAAATGAGTATCAAAGTCCTCGAAGGCAAAACCAGTGAAGTCGTGGAGAGTCTGGTTGCGGAAATGGAAGCGGCGTCGGGGCGACTGGAGTTTGAACGGGCAGGGCGTTTGCGCGATCAAATCAAGGACCTCAAAGCGGTTAACCAGACTCAATACGTTGAAAATGGGCGCGGTGATATCGACGTACTGGCAGCTTATCTCAAAGGAGGGATCAGTTGCGTACAGGTATTTTTTATACGTAACGGTGTCAATCTTGGAAACAAGGCGTTTTATCCGTCCACGCCTGAAGGGGCGTCGGCACAGGAAGTGATGACCAGCTTCGTGCAGCAATTCTATTTACAGCACGAGGTGCCCAGACGGCTGGTGGTACAGTGTGAAATAGATGAGCGGGATTTAATTCAGCAGGCGCTGACAATTCGTGCTGGCCACAACGTGGAAATCGTGACAAACGTACGTGGGGATCAGCGGCGCTGGGTCGATAACGCACTCGAAAATGCCAAAATTGCACTTGAGTCACGGTTGGCTTCACGCAGTGGTATGGCAGAACGTCAGGAAAAGCTGCGACTATTGCTGCAACTCGATGACTTACCCAAGCGCATGGAATGCTTTGATATCAGTCACCTTAGTGGCGAGGCTACCATCGCATCGTGTGTCGTTTTCGGAGTCGAAGGCGCTATTAAAGCCGAGTATCGTCGGTTTCAGATTAAAGACATCACGCCCGGGGACGATTACGCTGCCATGCGTCAGGCACTCAGTCGCCGATATACCAGGCTATTGAAAGAGAACCAGCGCATTCCCGAAGTACTGTTTATCGATGGCGGCAAAGGGCAGGTGGCCGTTGCTCAACAGGTGATGGAAGACCTGCAGCTCGAAGATGTCGACATCGTCGGGGTATCGAAAGGTCCTGAGCGTCGCCCCGGTGAAGAAACTTTGTTACTGGTCCGTACTGGCGAAGAAATACAGATGAAGCATGATTCACCTGCGCTGCATCTGATTCAGCAAATTCGAGATGAAGCGCATCGCTACGCGGTGTCGGGGCATCGGGCTTCTCGCGCTAAGAACCGTCGCAAGTCGGTGCTGGAAGAACTGCCCGGCCTCGGCCCCAAGCGCCGAAAGGTTTTACTGACACACTTCGGCGGCATCAAGGCATTGCAAAATGCCAGTGTCGAAGATATTGCAAATGTACCCGGGGTCAGCCAACAACTGGCGCAACTTGTGTACGATTTTTTTCATGAACAATAATTCGCGAACTGCATGAACCTGAATATTCCAACAATGCTGACGCTGGCGCGGATTCTTCTGTTGCCGGTTATTCTGTTGATTTTTTACCTGCCTGTGCCGTGGGCGCGGCCGCTGTGTTGTGCTGTGTTTCTTATTGCCGCGATCACTGACTGGCTGGATGGATACCTCGCGCGCAAATGGCAAATTGAATCAGACTTTGGTGCCTTCCTCGATCCGGTCGCCGACAAGCTAATGGTGGCCACTGTGCTGATACTGCTGGTTGAGGACGCCTCTGCCTGGTGGCTGTCTATTCCGGCGATCATCATTATCGGCCGCGAAATTACTATTTCAGCATTGCGTGAATGGATGGCTAACCTTGGCTCACGGGCCAAAGTTGCCGTGAGCTATCTGGGGAAAGTGAAAACCACCATGCAAATCACCGCACTGGCGATGTTGTTGTATAAGTACGATCTGTTCGGGTTGCCGATCTACCAGATAGGCATCGTGGCTTTGTATATCGCCGCAGCAATCACTATTTGGTCAATGGTCGATTACTTGTCGGTTGCGTTTAAAACCGACCCGGCAGATAAACAGGCCAGTTGATAATCGTATTGCCTTCGTCAAATGAGATCGTTTATTGAATTGGTGGAAGTTCGGGTTTATCAACCGGCAGTCCGCTGGGTACCGTGGCGGGGATAATAAATTCCTGTGCTCGTGCCTGATCCCCGGTCAGTGATTCCAGAAAAGCGACCAATGCAGTGACTTCCTGATCACTGATTTCCGGCAGGTTAATATCAACCTGTGCAGCCTGGCGCTGCATTTCGAATTTATCCTGCGCTATCACAAAATCAATCTCTTCAAGCCAGGGTGCACTGGGCAGGCTTGCAAGTCTTGGGCTCCATGACTTTCTTGCAGCTAACGGATTACGATGATGGTTAATCATTGACCGCAAGGTCGGGTAGGCGCCGTTGTGTCCGTAAGGTGCTGTTAGTGCAACATTGCGCAACATAGGAACGCGAAACCGGTAAGCATCCTCCAGCCGATCACTCTCACCCATGCGACCGACGTCTCGTGGCATCGGATCATGTGATCTTGTGCGGCCGGGACCGAATGCAGGCAGCGCCAGCGCCCGGAAGCTATGATTGCTGAACAGTGAACCGCTATGGCAACCACTGCAAGTGGCTTTGCCAAAAAACAGATCTCTGCCTTGTTGCTGCTGTTTGTTTAGCGCGCTGTTGTCACCGGCAAGCCAACGATCGTAGGGGCTGTCGATGCTTTTAAATTCTGAGCTTATAAACGCGGCCAGTGCATTGGCAATGTGCACAATTGTAATCTGATCCGGCCGTTGTATCGATTCAAAAGCCTGCACAATACTGGTTGCATAAAAAGGGATGTTGCGAACCCGTTTGGCAATAATTGGCCAGGAATTATCGATGCGATCATTACTTGCGCCTGCGACTTCGTTTTCCTCATTGGAGCCCGCCATTTCGGTTTCTGAGGTGAGCGGAAACAGCGCCTGGGCAGCAACTACGGAGTTTAATCCATCGGGCAGCCATTCCTGTGCAGGTGTATTGAAGCCGTTGCCGTACAACCTGCTTTGGCTGATGCGCCCGTCGTGCATCAATAACTTTATTTGTCGTGCACCCAGATTCCACAATGCTGGTGCGTTGCGCGGTACTCTGCGTTCTATGCGATCAGCACCAATGCCGGCAGTACGTGCGGGGCCCAGTCCTGCTCCTCCTTCTCCAATCCCCAGTGATAGCCCGTCTGAAGTACCAAACGCAGGATGATGGCAGGTGCTGCAGCTTATGTTTCGGTTGCCCGATAAAATCTTGTCATAGAACAACAATCGGCCAACCTCAGCCTGCTTGTCTGATACCGGGTAAAAGTCTGCCGAGGTGATGGCTTTTTGCGCCTGTACATCAACGGTAATTAAGGCTAATGGCAGTAAACAGCACCGTATTGTTTTGATTATGGGACACACAGCTAGCGAAAAGGGTACAGCCAGGTTTTATAGTCATCGATCAGAATATGTGCTGCTTGTATCTGATCCTTACTCATTTTTTTTACCACTTCCTCAAGGCTGATTGCCGCGTCCGGGTCACCACCAATAGCTGACAGCGTGTACCACATATAGGCGCGTACCAGATCAATCGTCGGC
>CALLLY010000177.1 GCA_938008205.1 uncultured Granulosicoccaceae bacterium | reverse complement strand
TTACCTGATGCTCCAAGGCGCGGAATAGTGATTAATTTGGCCGAGCTTCGGTTGTATTACTACCCACCAGACTCCCCTACAGTACACGTGTTTCCGGTGGGGATAGGACGTGCAGGCTGGGAGACACCGGTGGCACAAACCAGTGTAACTCGCATTGATCAAAACCCTGTGTGGAGGCCCCCGATCTCAATTAAAAATGAGTATCGACACGCCGGGCTTACCTTGCCCGATGTAGTCCCTGCGGGTCCGGAGAATCCGCTTGGTAATACAGCCATCCGACTGGCACTGCCGGGTTACCTGTTACACGGAACGAATAAGCCACAGGGGGTTGGCATGCGGGTCAGTCATGGTTGCATACGACTGTACGCGCCCGATATCGAACAACTATCTGAAATGGTGGGTGCAGGCACCGAGGTAAGAATCGTAAATCAACCGGTTAAGTGGGGGATGTCTTCATCAGGTGTGGTGGTTGAGGCTTATCGGGATCGACTTCAACAACATTCAACCGTTGCCCGGGCGCACCTGGTAGAAAAAAGTCCTGCACTGGAAAACTGGCTGCATAGCAAACGCCGTGAACAACTACTGTTTAGTGGCATTCCACTTAATTACACGCCTAGATAGTATTTTGCTGCCGGTCTGTTAGTTGCTTCAATTTATCTTCCATTAATTCGATTTGTGTTGCGTCTTCAGATATCACGATACACTGATCGACCGGCATTGATTTAAGCTGGGATAACTCGCTGGTCCCCATTAGCGACGCAGGGTGTGTAATCGCCATTTTCAGGCAATCTTCAATGGACAGTCGTGTGTGATTGATCAGGTAGCCGATAGACTGAGCAATTGTGATATGTGCACCAGCCAGGGAACCGGCCGCGTTGATCAGTGAGCCGTCTTCGACCGTAATAGTTTCACCATATAAATCAAATTCCGGTTTACCTCCCACTGTGGGCATGGCATCGGATATCAGGATCATTCGATCATTGCGTGGTCTTGCGTTAAATGCCAGTTGAATCATTTCGGCTGACACATGTTTACCATCTGCGATGATAGAGCAGTATGCGTCGCTATTGATTGCGGTGCCAACCATGCCCGGTGCGCGACCGCTCATCTGTGACATGGCATTAAACAAGTGGGTAAATAACTGGGCACCTTCGTCCAGACAAGCGCTGACTTCATCACCAGTGGCGTCACTATGACCAAGCGATACAATCACGCCGTGTTTGACAAGCGTACTGATCTGGCCACGGCTGACCGACTCCGGTGCCAGTGTTATTAGTGTCGGTATGTTATGTTCACGGAGCCTGTGCAATGACGCTATCGTGAGATTGTCGAGAGGCCGAATGTTGGATTTGTTATGGGTGCCGGAGCGCACAGTGCTGATATGCGGGCCCTCCACGTGAATACCGCTTATGCCGTCTCTGCCGGCACAATCGCAAATGGCCCGGCAGGCAGCGTCGATAATATCCGCAGTGTCGGTGATCACGGTCGGCAGCAGGTGGGTGGTGCCAAACTTTCGATGAGCCGCGGCAATTGCCTGCGCGCCATGGGTTGTCGGTTGATTGTTAAACAGAACATCGCCGCCGCCATTGACCTGAATATCGAAAAAACCCGGAGCGACAATACCATCCAGATGTAGCGGTGGGTCAATGAGTTGATCTTTGCTAACCAGCTTAGTAATACATCCGTCGGCAACAGCGATTGCCGTATCCTGCAACATCTTTGTGCCATCGAATACCTGCGAGGGCAGGTACCACACAGGCGCAGTTTCTTTATCTGCTGAATCGTTCATTGTGGAGACTCTGCGGCGAATAGTGCAGCACCACGGGCACCACTGTGTTCACTTGCCTCGGCCAGTTGTAGTGATGGCAGGTGACTGGTCAGTCTGTCTGTTTTAAGCAGCGCCTGTTGCAGTCTTTCAGTAAAGCCGGGGATGTTGCTCATGCCGCCACCAAACACGATACAGCCGGGGTCGTAGCACAACGTCAGGTCATTGATCATGTCTGCAAGAATACCAAACCAGGTGTCGGTTATTTTAATCGCGCGCGTGTCGTGCTGCTGGTAGCGCTCAATCCATTGTTTAACCGACACGACAGCCGTTGTGGGATCCGTATGATTTAATGCACCAAGGCGTTCGAATCCTGGGCCGCTGACAAACGTTTCATAGCAACCGTTTTTACCGCAGCCGCACTTGACCAACGGCAGATCGTAGCGGGATGCTGTGGTTGCCGCAATGCACATGTGCCCGAATTCGCCAGCCATGCCGTGCGCGTCAGGCAACAGCTTTTTATCAACTATCAGGCCTCCGGCAATACCGGTTCCAATACTCACACCCAGTACTGATCTATAGTTACGTCCGTTACCCAGACAAGCTTCGGACAATGCAAATGCTTTGCAATCGTTAAGCAGCGAGACTTGTTGTCGGGTTTTATGAAAAAGATCAGCCGCAATGTTTTCCCCGTTGGCGCACAGATTTGCAGCTCGCAGTACACCGGTGTTTACATCGATAAGGCCGGGTAACCCGATCCCTATAGGCAGCTGCTGCGAGTCGCAGGTTTCGAGTATCCAGTGAATATGCATTTCCAGTGCTTGTAGAAACTGGGCATAGTCAGACCTTGGGGTTTCGCTTCGTTTACTGTCAACAGGCCCCCATTGTTCATTAAATACAGTCGATTGTATTTTGGTACCCCCGAGATCTATACCGGCGTATTGCAACATTACAGATTATGCAGCGGGTGCAGTTTTACGCCGGCTACTACTCGTGTAAGGGTGTTGGAGCCTGCAAACGGATCATCGACATTGAGCTGTAATTGTATTGATAATTCGACCGCCAGCAGTTGAGCGACCAGCAGAAAAAGCACGCTGTTCCAGTGGTCCGGTAGTTCCTCGTCAACGCTCAGTGAAGCTGTATGCGAACCGGAAACTACAGTCAGCGGGTTATGTGGAAACTGGAATTTTATCTCTTCGGCCAGATCCTGATCATAAAGCCTCGTGTGATGATTGTTCGATTCAAACACTATAACGTGGGTGGCATTGTCGATAAAGGATTTCGGTCCATGTCGAAAGCCAAGCGGGCTGTCCCACACACAGGGTATTTTGCCAGCTGTGAGTTCCATGACTTTAAGCGCTGCTTCTCTGGCTGCAAACTTTAGACTACCGCTGCCGAGAAAGACCACTCGTGATGGCAGGCTTTGCGATGCTACCCAGGAATCGGTAGTGGTGATAAGTGCGCTGGCACGCTGTGACAGCCGGGTCAGCGTTTGTTGAGTGTCTTTGTGTTTCAGGTCAAACACGACAGCCGCACTGAGTACCATACAAGAGAAGCTCGCGGTCATTGCAAAGCCTTTGTCGTGTGCCGGAAGTACCAGAACCCTTTGCCGATCATGTTGATGTATTCGTTTGGCAAGTTCGCTTTGTGGATTGCATGTGATGTTAAGTCGTGGTGCTGTTGGAAGCCACTGGTCCAGTATATTTAATACACCGACAGATTCAGAACTATTACCGCTGCGTCCGAACGATACTATTAACGGATTGACAGATTGCGTGATATAAAGATCGGGTGCAGACACCAGATCGGTAGACGAAATAGAACGGAACGTTACCTTGTGCGATGCGCTCAGAGCAGTGGCGAGAATGTCACCGATATAAGCTGAGGTACCCGCCCCTGTGAACCAGACTTCCGTGATATCGAGCTGTTGCACCCATTCTTGAATGGCACGGAGTTCGTTGTATTTTTCTGTTGCCAGTAATTGCCACAGCGCTGGTTGAGACCTGATTTCGCGGTCCGTTGCGCATTGGGGTGTTATCTGTGAATCTGGCATTATGTTCGCTGATTATGGTTCGATTTGAAAATCACTAACGGAAAACATCAAACTGTATTGGTGACTTTGGTGAGTGCAGCAGGCGCGTCCGGGTTTAACCCCTTCAACAAGGTGAGCTGGTGTATCACCGGGTACATAGAATACAACAGCATCGCGGCACTGGCAGCAGGTGGCAGGGCGTGGCTGGAAACATCACTAATGCGGATTCGGTGAACGCTTGCACCCGCAGTGGTGAATCTTTGCTGCGCTTTATCAAGGCTGCCAGAGAAAGCCGGAACCTCTGTATCGAGCATCAATACAACAAAACTATTGTCCACCAGCTGCAGTGGTCCGTGCATGACTTCAGAAGCAGAGTAGGCCTCGGCGTGCAGTGCGCACGTTTCCTTGAATTTTAAAGCAACCTCCTGGCTGGCACCGTAGCCTGCCCCACGTCCGACAATGTATACCGAACCGGCGTGCTGTAGTGAATGGATCAGGTGTTCGGCACCTTCGAGATTTTTAATACAGGTGAGATTTTCGAAAGCGGTGACTGACTTTGCTACTTGTTCTGTATAACTGTCATTGGCGCTGGCCAGTAGTGCCATACCTGCAGCGATGCTGCCGATGACAGATTTGGTCGCGGGAACCGCAATTTCATCTCCGGCACAGATATCAAGTGTTCTGGTTGCGGTGGTGGCGACTAGCGAAGTTAACTGGTTGGTGAGGGCAATGACGTTACCACCAGAAGTCTGCACTCCGTGAACCGAACGTTGAAGATCTTCACTGGCACCGGACTGTGAGATCACGAGTGCAGTGGTGTTGTCAAGCCTGAGACCGGATCGCAAACTGAATACCGATGGCGGCAGGCTGGTGACTGGCAGTTGCAGAGTATCCATATATTCGTAGGCTAAAATTGTTGCTACCGCATCTGAACTGCCACGTGCAATAGTATAGATGTTGCGCGTGTTTGTAAGCAGCGGGTTACCGGCAACCGGCTGCGTTGCGGCTTGTACAAAAACAGCAGGAGACTGGTGCATCTCACGGTGCATCGCAGTACCGACGGATCCTTCGCTCTGTAGAGTCATGTAGCGTTATTCATCGCAGTTGATAACTGTCAAATTTCGACCAGATGTCAGTCAGGTCAATAACTTCGCCCCGCGTTCTGGCCCGGTCAATCGCTAGTGCCGCAATACCGGCTTCCAGCGCGTCGACAACGGATACCGGAAGTACCTCCATATGACCGCTGAGATGCGAAAGGATGTCATCGACCATATTGGAATCAGCACCGTAGTGTCCGAGTTTGCTGTCGCCATCTTCGAGGTAGTTTTTATCGAAAACGCGATGGTTGTCGCTGGCGGTGGTCACCCGTAAATACCCTCGATGAAAGTCACCTTCTGCCATGCCGTGAGTTCCAATTACGCAAAAGCGTCGGTGCTCGTCCGGGACATTCAGATTGGTATGAAACGACATGTTGACACCGGATTCATATTCAATAATGGCGTTCTGACTATCTATAATATCCGCGTCACTGTTAAACGGGTTGTCAGCAGAGTTCCATACCGACTTTTTAGTGTGGTACACATCAAGCGCTGACTGATCCTTATGTGCTGGAACAAAACTGCGTTTTGATCCAAAGCTCGCAACACGCCTCGGTCTGGAACCCGTAATCATGTTGTATATGTCGAGATCGTGACAACACTTCTCGAGCATGAAACCACCCGATAGTGCTGTGCTGCGGCGCCAGTCGCGCATAAAAAATGCCCCGTGGTAGGGCGCGATCAGTTCGTTGGCCTCTATAGAGGTGATTTTTCCCAGGTGGCCTTGCTGCAGTGCCTTATTCAAATCCAGCATGTGGTCAGAGTATCTCAGTACCAGCCCTACCATCACCTGTTCATGTCCGTACTTTGCTAACAGTTCGCATAAGGTAAAGGTGTCTTCAATACTGGTTACAACGGGTTTTTCAGAGAGCATTCGTATGCCCGCCTGTAACCCCAGAGTGATGTGCTTCAGATGAAAATTATTGGGTGAACCGACGAAAAACAGGTCGGGTTGTGACTTCTCCAGCATCTGTTCAACGGATGTATAAGCCGGGATGTCGTCGCCAAGTTTATGCAGCATTGACGGAGCAGGATCGAAGTACCCGACAAACTCCACGTCCTTGTGTTTTTGTCTAAAAATATTCAGTACGTGGGCGGTTCTTAAACCAGCGCCGGAGAATGCAATTCGCAGAGTCATAGGGCGTGGGCAAGCTCGTTAAAGTCTGGTATCGATAGTCTTTGACAGGCGCGTCCGTTGCTGTCGAACAAATGCATATGTGCTCCCGGGATATCCAGATAGGTAGTTTTGTCTTCAACCACAGGCGCATAGCCATCCACACTTGCGCAGAATTTTGTTTGATTATTAAAAGTGCCGTAGATAATGGATGTGCCACCGAGTCGTTCAACGACGGAGACATGTAACGGCAGACCGCTGGTATCGCTGGTAAGCCTGACATCTTCAGGGCGAATGCCGATTTCAACGGATGATCCGGTTTGTAGGTCTGTGCCATCTACCGGGACCTGCAATTGATGGGTGTTGTTAACGTCTACAATAACGTGGTCAGCCTGTGCCTCGCTAACCGTTCCTGAAATGAAATTCATGTTCGGTTGTCCGATAAAACCTGCCACACAGCGGGTTTGCGGTTGATGATAAAGATCCATCGGTGAACCGAATTGTTCTACCACGCCGCCGTTGAGTAC
>CALLLY010000176.1 GCA_938008205.1 uncultured Granulosicoccaceae bacterium | reverse complement strand
GCCGCAGTGTTCGCTGGGCCACGACCACACTGAATAGTGTTGTAATAAGTTCTGCCGCTGGATTTCCCGACACCAAACTTTCGTCGGATATCGGCGCAAATTGCAGGAACGCTCTTACGCCCATCCGGCGTATTCACCCTGATGTTGTTCACCCCGTGATCGTAATTAGAATCGCAATAGCATTGGCCTCCAACTGAATATGAATCGCTCCAGAATGTACTACGTGATGACGCCTGCGCTGTAGCTGACCACAGGCCTGCGGTCAGTACCAGCACCACAAAAAAAATCAACCGTGGTGTCTGGACGCCTGAGGAGTTTACTGTCATATCTTTCATCTATTACTTAGACCAACCTGATTCTTATTAAAGATCCAGATTGGCGATTCACTGAACCTGCGCATATTGCGGGTCAGTTTTATATTGAGTCAGGAGCCTATTCAACGTTCGACCAATATCTGCTGACAGATCGAGCTGCATCGACTGCGAAGGGACGCACCGATCAATTTTCCGACAGTTGCCACAGATTTGCTGGGCACTATGTCAAACTCTGGCAATCAGAACCGCGCCCAGGCACAGAAGCTCAAGATAAAGCCCTACGAATCATTGGTGAGGTATAAGCGCGTGATTGTTGCTCGACCACAACCTCACTAACAGTTTGTGGCCGTAACAGCCGCATCTGGTAACAACTGCCCCTTCCGGTTCCAGTTACAATTTTCCGCGTTGACCCGTATCGGAACTTGCTCGCCAGGAAACCAGTAACTCAGTGAAAATAATTATCAAGCTCGTTTTTATCACGCTCTGCGCACTCCTGCATTCCGCACAGGCTAATGATCAGGAGCGTATTTCATTCATTCAAAATCACTTCGATGAACAATCCAGACACAGTGCTTTATGGCAGAACGGCTGGCTTGGCGTGGTCAGTGTTAACGCAGCGATCAATGCGCACGCATACCACAACGCGGACAATCGAAAGCAAAGAATAGATTCTGGTACAGCGCTGGCAGTAGGTGCACTTGGCATCACCAGTTCTGTTCAGAAGCCAATTCAAGTTCACCACTATGCCGACCAGCTTTCCGGTCTTCCAGGCAACACTGAACAGCAATTACATATTAAAAGATTGCAGGCTGAAAAATGGCTGGCCGCGGCTGCAAATCGGGAACAACATGAACGAAGCCGCAGCAATCGACTCACTTCGACGGCAGTTCACGCACTCGCAGGGTTACTTATCGCAACTGAAGGAAGCGGCGAAAAAGAAGCCGTGGCTTCTTTTTTGGGAGGTATTTTATTCAGTGAGCTCAAAATTCGCTCAGCGCCGAATAAATCACTGGAAGCCCTCACAAACTACAGACTGGGGCTACTTAGCTCCACACAGAAAAATCATCAACCGTACTGGCAATTTCAGTTCAACGGTCAGCGCCTCGCTGCCAATTTGTATTTTTAGTCTGCCTGGAGTTGCCATGAATAGCGCTGCGAAATAGCAGATCAAGCAGCGTGACTTTGCGAAGCGTTTGATGCTCCCGGATGGTACAACACGCAGCAATTTCGACCGGACGCTTTCGCTTCGTACAGCGCCTGATCTGCCTGATCAAGCAATTCAAGACCAGTTTGATCAACAGACAACTGCGGCACGCCCGTCGCAACACCGATGCTTACGGTTATTTTATAACAGCCTGAAATAGCAGCTCCGGCTTGATACTCGCCGCGATTGAGATTGTCACCTGTCACTTCACTTGAAAAACGGAGTGATTCTACAGTGGCCCGCAAATCTTCGGCCACTATAAGACTCTGGTGCTGATCATAATCAGGTAACAGAACCACAAACTCTTCACCACCAAATCTTACCGACACACAAGCATCATTGTGAAATACGGTTTGAATACTCTCTGCTACCTTGCAGATCACTTCATCTCCCGTCAAATGACCCTGTGTGTCGTTAATTGATTTAAAATGATCGATATCGATCATAAGCAGTGCCAGAGGTTTGCTTTGAGATGCCATTTTCTCATTTAGCGTATGTAGCACTTCATTAAAATAGCGGCGGTTGTAAAGCCCCGTCATCGGATCACGTTGACTCAGTGCGTGCAGCTGATCATTAGCCGCTTCAAACTGTAACATGGCTTGCCGGAGTTCTTGTGTCCGTTGTTCAACGCGAGACTCCAGCGTCGCTTTGGCTTCAGCATTAATGCGAACGTTTTCATTGCGCAAGCGATTAAAGCGATCCGCCAATGCATAGGAAAGCAACACCATTTCAATCGCAGAACCAATTTGTACTGAGTATTCAGTAACAAACGTCTCAGGCACCAGACCAAGCGTCTTGGTAGCGTAGATAACAATACCAAAAAGCAGTATTGTCCAGGCTAACAAGTAAAAGAACGCGTTATCATCGCCTTTCAGATAAATAGCATAGGCAGTGGTGATCATAAAGATGCCAGCCAGTGATACCGCAACAGATACCAGCGTAATCACCAACGCACGGTCGATCACAAAGCTCGATATCGCTAAGCTTGCAAATACCGCCACTACCACCCAGTACCCGATGTTTAATCCGGGCCAGTTACTACGGCTGATGTTTAGAAATAGCTGAGTAAACCTTGTACAAAACAACAGCGCCATACTGGCAAAAAAGGGAATTGATACCTGGTGCCAGTTGGTATGGCTTCCCCACAGATACTCAAAAGCCAAACCGTTTTGAGAAAATTGAAACAGTGTTAGAAAAACGGCATAAGCACAGTAGTATCCATAAACAGGCTCACGGGTTCCAAAGGCGAGTAGCAGATTATAGGCGAGCACTCCTAACAGAATGCCATAATAGAAACCCAGCATGAGTTGTTCATTACGATCATCAAGCTGGTATTGCTGTTCGGTTTTAACCTGAATCGGTAACTGTATAGAGCCCTTGGATTTCACCCTGAATAACAGCTCTGCGTTGCGGCTTGTCTCATCAAAATCTACAGGCAGCACAAAGGTGCGATCCTTTATCGGACGCACAGTGAACGGTAGTAAATCTCCAACCTGAAACTGCTCAACCGGCACACCTGCTTGCATGCGATACACATCAAGCTCATCCAGATGAGGGTACCCAAGTTCAACTCTGAGAGAACGGTTATCCACCTCCGCTGGAGCAAGTGTTAACCATACCCAATACGCAGAGTCGGACAATCCGAAATTAAGTGAATTTTCAAGCGACCGAACAAACAGATGGTTGCGCGAAGCCACCGCAGATGCAGTCAGCGCTGCCGTGGGGTCCTCGAGAAACAACAGGCTATTGATATAGCCGCTATCACCACCGTTGGTATCAGCTTCCCTCTGAGCCAGCAAAGACAAAACCAGAAAACACAATGCAAACACCACAACCAAACGATAGGCGTGAAAACGCGATCGCAACTGCTGTGTGTTTGACTGAGGGCTATGTGCTGATTGAATGAGCGAATTCGCCAGAGTTGCTGTAAAGTTCGAAATAGGCAGCAGATCGGCTAACCGTTTATCACCAGAGCCTATTACTGCTCAGAAGTTCTGATTAATCGCTGCTCGCTCGAGAATTAGATGAATTCTCAACTTAAAAGGCGTCTGCTACGTTGTGATCTATTTAACGTATTATCGGCTTTTCCAGACTCCGCTTAACCCATGGTTTAAGTAGATATCGTGCCAATCAACACTACGTGCTGACTGGCGAGAGATTACTTTGCAGCGTTTATGATGTCGCCCAGCACATTTGCCGCTTCATCCAGAATAATATCGGGAAACTGCTCATCGTCGTCACCACTGCTGCTCGATATACCAAACGCCTTGCGAAGTAACTCCTCACGTTCGTCGCGATCAGCAGTTCGCTCGTCAATTTCCCGCTTTCTGATCGCCTCAACCAAAGACACCTGATTCTGCGCACGTGAATCACGTTGCTCCCTCAGCTCATCGATCAGTAAATTAAACGAAGGATTGTCTTTGTACCGACTTTCATGTCTGGCTTGTGCCTGAGCATAGTCCGCTTTACGCTCCGACCACGAAGCGAAAGTCGCCGCTGGCACCTCAGCCCATGGCAATGCGTTATCCAGCCCGCGCTCGCCCTGCGCATCCGAATCCAAAGCAGTGGGAAACAAAATGTCAGGTACGACACCACGATGTTGAGTTCCCTCACCGTTCACCCGGAAGAACTGGGCAATGGTCACCTTCAGCTGACCCAGCAAGCCCTCACGATCAAGTGGCACTACATTTTGTACTGTTCCCTTGCCGAATGTTGGCTCACCGAGCACCACTCCACGCCCGTAGTCCTGAATTGCCGCGGCAAAAATTTCAGACGCTGAGGCACTACCGCGATCAACCAATACCGCCAGTGGTCCGTCATAAACAATCGTTGGATCGTTGTCTTCGTCCAGCTCCACCCGCCCGCTGGAATCTCTGATCTGCACAATAGGACCTTCTTCAATAAAAATTCCGGTCAGCTGGGTTGCTTCAACCAGTGAACCACCAGTATTGCCCCGAAGATCCATAATCACACCATCTATGCCTCCATCACTCGTTGTCAGCTCATCCAGTAACCGACGAACATCCCGGGTGGTACTTCGGTAATCAGTTAAACCCTGCGCTCGACCGGCAGAGTCCAGATAGAACATTGGCAAATCAATAACCCCGAAACGTCGCGTCTTACCCGCCACAGTAGTTTCCACCACAGAGCTTTTTGCCGCCTGTTCCTCCAGTTTGATTTTGTCGCGCACCAGTGAAATAACCTTCGGCGGCGTACCCGCCGGTGCCTCACCAGGCAATATTTTCAATCGGACAGTTGAACCTTTCGGCCCGCGAATTAGGTCAACGACATCGGTTAACGGCCAGCTCACGACATCAACAATTTCCGCACTTCCATTTCCAACACCCACGATACGATCATCGACACCGAGCTGTTCACTCAACGCTGCCGGACCACCCGCAATAATTCGTCGCACCACGGTATATTCATTTTCTGTCTGCAACGCTGCACCAATTCCCTCCAGCGACAGACTCATGCGGATTTTAAAATCCTCCGAACTGCGTGGTGAAAAATAGGAGGTGTGGGGCTCTACAGAGAGCGTATATGCGTTAACAAAAAACTGAAACACATCATTCGCAGACAACTGACTTACCCGTCGTGCCATTCGCTCATAGCGCGCTGCCAGAGTATCAGTTAACTCATCCTCTGCCATATCAGCGAGACGAAGATCCAGCACATCACTTTTAACACGCTTGCGCCATAGCTCATCCATCGCCTTCTGCGACGTCACCCAGGGCGCCTCCTCACGATTAAACGTGTAGGATTCGTCGATAGTAAAATCAAATTTGGTTTCTAACAGACCCTGAGCGTATTCCGCCCGCTCATCCACCCGCGCACGAAACCTTTTAAACACATCGAAGACGGGCTGCAGTCTGGCAGTACGAAGGGCATCATCGAACATGGTTCGAAAGTCATCAAACTCTTCCAGATCGCCCGCCAGAAAAAAGTTCTTTTGCGGATCCAAAGATTCCAGATATCGTTCAAAAATCTGTTCTGACAGCTGATCGTCAACCGACACACGCTTGTAGTGGTAACGCTGCATCAGTTGTAATATTGCCGCGGTCGCCCGGCGATGCTCCGGGGTAGGCCCAATCGCCTCGACGGCCACATCGCGACTGTCCGACATGCCCACGACGCTGCAGGACGCTGTCAGGGCAAAGACTAAAACATGAACAAACCGTTTCCCGACCCGAAACAGCCTGCGGCGACCCGTGGGTATTACCTCAGTAGTAGAATAGTTCACTAACTAACTGTCTCCGGCATGAGTGGGTGTTGTCGCAAGCATCACCTGGACAATAAAGGGCTCGAATACATCAACTGACCTCATTATGGACAACATTTGCATAATAAGTTCAGACAAATAGTCAATGTAGCGGGTAGCCTTTCCTATCTATCATCAGGGTCACCGCCCGGATAATTGACAGATGCACCAGCGCATTGCGAATCTCGGTATAACAATGCAAGGATGGATGTCAGATCAGGTGTAAAAATCCTGTCAGACGACTCAATTTACAATAAACGGGATCCACCTGCCGGGGTACCAGCCTGCAAAACCTGATCCCATCTATTTCGTACCGCAACGACAGACAATTGGCACTCAATTCATCGATTTCCCCCTGGCGCCTTCGGTGTATCCACCCATCGGCCTCGCAACCAAACCAAAGTCTACATTGGTCCGGGCTGATACTACTGGTCAGCGGGGTAACTGACGATTTTAATAGCGGAACTTCCAGGTGCGTTACCGCCGTTGGCGTGCACTACTCATGCACGCCAATCCTGTACAAACAATCAGTCTTTAGTTAACGCTGTTTGCAATAAAAAGAAGGGCACCATCAGACTCTTCTACATCGTAAACGACTCGCAGTGCAGAGAACCAGTCAGCGCTAAAATCTTCTCCTAACTCTGCGCGAATTGCGGCATCGAAAGAGAATTGTCCATCGTCAACGAGGCTGCATCCCACAAACGTAACCTGATTGGTTTCAGGTGCGGTAACGCCTGCATAGATTTCAAATACAGATAGTGGATCACTGTTGGCGTTCCATCGAAACGCGGTGTCTGTGGTCACTCGCTGGGCCTGGGTCGGGGCAACAACCTGCACCGCGGGCACACCCGAAACAGCTATATTGTCAAAGCCCGGAAATACCTCGCCCGGTACATTGAGTACAAGATTTGAAGGTATGTTTTCACTCAACGTGGTGTTAGATTTATAGATTAGCCCCGTACCCTCGACAATCTGTCTTTCAAGCAGCGCATACGTCCCTGAACTATTGCTAAGGGTGACACTTTCTCCAGCACTGATCAGCGTAGGTTCCTGATCATAAATTTTCAACGGATTGCCTGGAGGGAAAGCAGCGTTGTATCGAGTGACCTGACAAAAGTCGGCACTGGGCACAAAACTTCGCAGAACACGTTCTGCTGTGAGAGCCGTTTCGAGGCGTGTAAATACACCACGAGAGAAATCGTTCGTCGTGTTAGTCGCCTCAACCTTTACCAGACCAACCAGAGAAACCAGCTCGTCGGGACTAGACAACAAACCGTTGCTGTCGGTTGAGACCTGGCTGTTGTCGCTCTGCGAGTTAGTGGGGGTTTCTACAACATCTGCTGCATCAGTATTGGCAGTCGAGTTGTTCGCGTTTGAGTCAGCAGTCGAATTGTTGCCACTGTTAGATGTAGATTCAACTGACGAATCAGCATCAGGTAACACTCGAACCGTTTCAGAATCGCAGGCGGCTAAACCTAACGTAAAAGTTACCAGAAGAAATACTACTCTGTTGTCCATAGATTGGCCTGCCTAACAGTTTATATGTGTTAAAACGCGTCGTCCCTTCCAGCCCTGCTGCATGCAGTGCCGCTTGAGGTGTCGGATTTATAACCTAAGTTGTACCCAGTCTAAACCGACTGACTCAGATTTCGACGCAACACTTTGTTTCAAACTCTCAAAAATACGCAACCAACGTAAAACCACCTTCAAAACTTGTGTAGCCAGTCACACTCCCGGTAGTGGATATAAGGTGGTTAGAAACTCTCGCCAGCGTCAGTTTAGATAATCAGAAAACCAACTCGCTCAGCTACGGCCGCCTGAAATTGGAGAAATCTACGCAAAGGCACGCGGTAGATTTATAATGAACCTAACGAGAAATTTGCAGATCTGTCCCGGGCAACTGCCGGGACCACCAGGGAGTTTTTGTGGGTAAAAAGGCGAAAAAAGTTAAGGACAGCGCAGAAGTCAAAGTCCACAAGCTTGAAATCGAAAAACTGGAACTGCAGGATAAATTAAAAAAAGCGAAATCCGAACAATCCGCAATGATCGTAACCCTCATACTATTACTGTTTTTTGCCGTCGCTTTCCTGATGATTTTTCTTTGAAAGCTGTTAGTGCGTAAGGGCTATAAAACCAAGCCAGGAGATTACGCCCCGGCGAGCGGTGCGGAATCTCCTAGCTCATTTATCTGCTTCTACTTCGAGTTTTACCAGCACCGCTCCTGATTCTACCTGCGAATTTTCCGCGGCTAGTAATTCCGCCACCACGCCATCTCTTGGTGCGGTTAGGGTATGTTCCATTTTCATGGCTTCCAGAACCAGCAGGGAATCACCCTGCGCT
>CALLLY010000175.1 GCA_938008205.1 uncultured Granulosicoccaceae bacterium | reverse complement strand
GGCAGACACAATCAGAATCAGCACCAGATATTCAAGCAACAGAATGGTATAGATTTCCAACGGACGATACTCAGTCACCACCAGCTCATTGGCCTTACGGGTCAGCTCCTGCATACCGATTACCGACACCAGTGAAGACATCTTTAACATGTACACCAGTTGATTACCCAGAGCCGGTAGTATACGTCTTATGGCTTGCGGCAGAATAACAAAGCGCATGGTATCAACGTAGTTTAGTGCAACTGTATGTGATGCCTCGTACTGCCCTTTATCAATCGACTGAATACCTGCTCTGAAAATCTCTGCTTCAAAGGCACTGTCTGACAATGCCAGTGCAATCACTCCCGCCCAAAAAACGCTGATGGTGATATCCAGCAGTTGCGGCATGCCGTAGTAGACCCACAGAATCATCACAAGAATAGGTACCGCACGAATCAATTCAACATACACACGATTGAAACCGCGTAAATAACGGTTCTTTGAAATGCCCGGAAGCGCTACTAACAAACCTATGACAATTGAGATCACAATCGCGGTAACCGACAGCAGTACCGTGTAGTACAAGCCACTGATCAAAAAGCGCAGGTTGATCATGCCCTTCTTGGTCGTGGGGTCAACGACGTACCAGCCCCAGTCACCTGAACAGCCGGACAGCAACAGCACCACCAGACAAAGCAGCAACACTCTAATCATCGCGGACATTCTCAATGTGGAAGTATCTGTTGCAAAAATTCCTGACAGCGTTCGCTCTCGGGCGCTTCGAAAAACTTTTTTGTATCCGACATTTCAACGATAGCGCCGAAGTCCATAAACACCATCTTATCGGCGACACGTCTGGCAAACCCCATCTCGTGAGTGACGCAGATCATTGTCATACCACTTTCGGCCAGCTCGACCATAACGTCGAGCACTTCGTTAATCATTTCCGGATCCAGTGCCGAGGTCGGCTCATCGAACAGCATGATTTTGGGTTCCATACACAATGACCGCGCAATCGCTACTCGTTGCTGCTGCCCGCCGGAAAGCTGCGACGGATACTTGTGCGCCTGTTCGGGTATACGAACGCGCTCCAGGTAACTCATGGCCATATCTTTCGCCTCAGGCTTGGTCAACCGGCCAGACCGTACCGGACCCAGTGTAAGGTTATCCAGCACACTCAAGTGTGGAAACAGATTGAACTGCTGAAACACCATACCGACATTTGCATGAATCGCCTGCAAGCTGCTTTTGCTGCCATCAAGCGTTGCGCCGTCAATTGAGATCCAGCCGGAATCATGCACCTCAAGCTGATTAATGCACCGGATGAGAGTAGACTTACCGGAGCCTGAGGGCCCGCAAACCACCACACGCTCACCGAGTTCTACTTCAATAGATACCTCGTTCAGTGCCTGAAAACTGCCGAAAAACTTCGAGACATCGCGCATCTGAATTATGGCCTGGGCAGGCTGCTGATCGGTTGTCTGCATAGGAGAGTGACTCATGCGCCAGGCACAGCCGGCCGGAGAGTCAGCAATCTACCACATCAATCCTCCTTTTACGGCCCGAATTTCGACAACCCGTCCGGTTGCAAAGTGCTTGTGCGCATGTAAGGATGCCGTTTTCAACCGCTCATGGAACCCCACATGAAATTTCTAAAGGCATTGGCAGCCACCGCGATTTTAAGCCTGGCAGCCCCCACAGTATTTGCAGAGTCTGCGCTGAAAGACATTCTCAACAATGGCGTACTGAAAGTTGGCACCACCGGCGACTGGAACCCGATGACGGTTAAAGACCCGGCAACCAACAGCTATGAAGGCTACGACATCGACGTCATGACCGAGCTTGCGAAAGACATGGGTGTCGAGCTCGAATTTGTCGCAACAGACTGGAAAACACTGGTTAACGGTGTGGTTGGTGGCAACTATCACATCACCGGCTCAGCCTCCATCAGCCCCGCTAGAATGAAAGCTGCCGGCTATTCTGAAAGCTACATATCAGTACAGATTCAGCCGTACACGACTGAAGACAAAGCAGATCGTTTCGATGGCTGGGACTCCATCAACAAAGGTGATGTTAAGGTTGCAGCAACGCTGGGTACTACGTTTGAAAAGCTGGTCAAGGAATGGTTTCCGGATTCTGCCATCAAGGCGATTGAAGCGCCGGCATTGCAGCACCAGGAAGTATTGTCCGGTCGCTCAGACGTATTCGTGACCTCCAACATCGAAGGTGCAACGCTCACTAAGAAATTCCCCAAGATTGTGCCAATCAAAGTCGATGCACCTCGTTCACCAACTCCTATCGCTATGTTGTTGCCACAGGATGATCAGGTTTGGATCAACTACGTGAACAACTGGATCAAGATCAAGAAGACCCGTGGGTTTTTTGATGCTACTGCTGAGAAGTGGGGGTTGTGATTTGAGTTAGCGGCTGGCTGGGTTTTTCCGCCTGGCGGCTTGCTTTAGATTTTGGAAGGCGCTAATTTTTAGCGCCTTTTTTTATGCTGATTAGGTTCGCCTGGGGCGGGCTTGGGGTGTCGCCTGCAGCGGGCGTTACTTTGAAAAGCCCAAAGTAACCAAAGGCTTTACACGAATGATTGGCCCTGCGGGTGGCGCTCATGCGGGTTGTTACATGCTTCGTACTCTGCTTAATCAACTCCTGCTATTTTTTTCGCTGGATCTACTGCGCCATTTTGAGTATCGCCGCTTCAACGGGCCGCGCTGGTGCGCATCCCTGCGCAGCAGCGCTAACGCTGGCATCCATGCCGCTTTTACCCGTTGAAGCGACAATACTCAAAACCTATCAACACGCTGTGAAAACGCTTTCGCGTTTTATACGGTCAGCTGCAATTAAAGAATAGCTTCGTATTTTACTCTCTTTGCACTGACGGTGGTGATCCGACGTGTTGCAGACCGTACTTATTCCTCAGCGCTCTTCGCTTTGCTTCCAGATCAGTTGCTTTAAGATCTGTGTTCTTTAGCAAGGCATCAGATTCAACGAAAAACTGATCAAGGCCTGCGGGGGAACAGACTAATTGAAGTTGAACAGGCTCGTCAGTTTCGTTCCAGAATGAATGTGGTTTGTAGCTCGGGCAGGTGATGCTTTCGCCAGTTGCCAGCTCGAACCGGGATTCATCGAGAAACTGAAAGCAAAGCCTGCCACTGATAACACAGAAGATCTCAACGAAATCGTGCTTCGTGAAGACAGGCGGACTGCTGTGCGCTGGTTCTATGAAGTCTATTATCGTTAAACGGTTATCTGTTTCTGCACCGGGTATTTTGATTCGTATACTTGCGCCGGTGAGTGTCTGCATCCATTGGGTTTCAGTGTTTTGCATGTATTCGTCTCCATGCATTTAGAATGCATGTACCTGGTTGCGTGCTACCTATCTAAAGTCTGAAACTCGCCACTTGATTTTTCGTCTTTTGCAAGAGACCCCTACCATCGCACAGACTTAGGAACTCTGCCAACGGCGGCTTTGAACAACGTTCCAGGAACAAGTGCCGCCTACTGCGTCCGTTATTGGATAGAACCCGGGATTCTTTTGCTACGAAATCGCCACTAACGAAAAATACTTCCCGAAGGTGCTTGACTAAATACATGAAAGGGAAAAAAATCCCACAATGTCTGTAAGTCACAAAAACATTATCGCCAGGGCCATCGTCAATATCCTGAAGCCTTTGGTTCGCGTACTGATTCGTAACGAGGTCACGCACGCCGAACTCACTGAGCTTGTGCGACAGACTTACGTGCAAGTGGCTTATGATGCCTACGCAATCCCCGATCAGGAGATGACGGTGTCACGGGCCGCAGTGCTGACGGGACTGAGTCGAAAAGAGGTAGTGCGACTTAAGGGCATCATTGATGGCGAGGAACCGCTGGTCAAACCTGCACCAAATCGGGCACAAAGAGTCGTTCACGGGTGGTTGAGCGACAAAGATTTTCTGTCAACCAAAAAACAACCGAGAGTGCTGCCGGTAAAAGGCGATAAAAGCAGTTTTCAATCGCTTGTTCAGCGCTATAGCGGTGATATCACCTACGGTGCAGTGTTAGATGAACTGAATCTTATTGGCGTCACTGAGCTGACAGCGAATAACAAGGTGCGGCTGATTAATCGTGCCTACATTCCGCACAAAGACGAGCTTGAAAAAATGCGGGTGATGTCGGTATGTGTTGCCGATTTGTTCGAGACGGCCGTGTACAATATCGAAAACCCGGGTAAAAAACCGCTGTTCCAAAGACAACTGGTTTACAGTGGAATAGAAGATTCGCTGGCTGCAAAATTCAGAAACCTATCCAGCGAAAAAGCAACGGAACTGTTTGATCTCATGAATACACTGCTTTCTTCCGGACGAGATAAAAGCAGTGCCGGGGAAAGAGCAAGCGGTAAGCGAGTCGGTCTGGGGATTTATTATTTTGAAAGTAACAACGCATCGCAGCAGAGCAGTGAACCAGATGAGAAGAAGTAATCGCAGCACGCGTATTTCCGTCAAAACCATTGCCAGGTTTTTTTGGCTAGTATGCATTTTAACTGGTCTGCTCTCTTGCTCAGACCCCGGGGAAGAAGGCGGCCTGATTGGCACTGGACTTATACGCGGTACTGTTAGCGAATATAAAATTGTAGTTGCAGACACCGTTGAAGTTAAAGCCAGTACTGGTGAGAAAACCCGTACCACCCTCAATCGAAATCAACAGTTTTCAATTGCATCTTTACCGGGGAATCCCCCGTATCTATTGCGAACTAATCTTGGCAACAATGACTTCCGCTATGCACTGGCGTTCGGAAATGCAACAACCAATCTCCACAGTTACTCTGATGTCGTTATCAGAAGCTGGTTCGCCACACAAGGTCGAAATATCGACAGTGAATTCCAGTCATCTGATCCCATGGTAGATTTACCCACCGAAGCGCAATTTAGCGAGTTAGCAGATAATATTTTTTCCGTCATTGGAATCGCATTTTCAAACTATGCAGTGACCGGAACGGAGCTTTTGTCTGCTGACTATATTGCAGATAACAATCGCATCGACGATTACCTTAAGAACAATCCTGTCGTGATCAACGGTCAGACAGTAAGCGTTTTGCTGACTGATCCTGAAACCGATTTTCAAACTGAAACGCGCTCCGGATTGTCTATCAATGCTGCAGGTTTGGCCACCACCGATACATCTTCGCCGGTAAAAGTAACAAACGTGAGAGCGCTTGGCAGCAGTCTGCAGGAAATCGTTGTGGTATGGGATCCGGCAATCGATAATGTCGGTGTTATCGGGTATCAAATTTACCGTGACAGCAATTTAATCGATACCACACCGTTTCCCGTTTACACAGATACAGGTCTGCAGGCGAGCAGTTCCTACGAATATAGAATCGTGGCAATCGACGGTGCAGGCTTAAGTTCTATTGAATCGGATGCGGTGATTGGTCGCACACTCGGTGGGGTCGATAACCAGCCGCCATCAGTGCCAACCAGCGTTACCCAACGTGTGGTATCCGCGAGTCGGGTTGTTCTATTGTGGACAGTCGCAGATGTTTCTGATGTTGTCGCCTTTAATGTTCTAAGAGGTACAAACGGTCAGACACCCGAGCCACTGATAAAAACGACCAGCACAGAAGTTACCGACCCGTCTGTCAGTGGTGGTACGCAATATTGCTATCAGATACAAGCGATTGATGCGAGTGGAAACGTATCGCAAAAAAGCGAACCGTTTTGTGTCAATACTGGTGGCAACATAGTAACGGGGGGTACCAATGCCACTGGCAACAGCCTGATTATTCCCGATGTCGATTCACTGGAATGCTCCGCGACGTTGTCAGATGAAAACATCCGCGACGACATCACGCTGTCTGAGCCTTGTTACACGGTGAACCAAACTATCACTGTGACAACTTTTGCAGACCTGGTAATACCACAAGGGACCGTACTGAAATTTGGCGAAGGTGCGGGACTAAGAGTCATAGGCACAGGCTCACTTGCGGTAAATGGCACACCCGAAAATCCGGTTGTTTTTACCGGAGTGGAAAATACCGAGGGGTACTGGCGTGGCATATGGTTTGAGTTTTCCAATAGTATTGATAATCAGATCAACAATGCGGTTATACAGTTTGCAGGTTATGGGCTGCCGGCTTCAGCACTAAGAGTGGCGTCCAGCGTTGAAGACCGGTCGCGACTGCGTGTGACTGGATCAGTGTTTCGCTACACGGCCGGGTATGGCGTATCCCTGGGTGAACCGGGTACCCAAATCGATAGGTTCGACAACAATGTCAGCATTGAAAACGATCACGCTGCAGAAATCAGTGCGCTGATACTTCCCACGCTGGGGGCCAGCAATAGCTTCACCGGGAACAGGGATTCCACAGTAAGTGTTCCACGGTTATCAACATCGTCAAATTTGATTATCCCGGACATTGGCGTTCCACTGGTGTCCGATGGGGTATATTCAACTGATGCCAACCTGACTATAGACGCTGGAGTGGAAATGAGATTTCAGCCAGAGTCGTCTATCGATGTGACAAACGGGGACCTGGTCATCAATGGGGTTGCAGATTCACCTGTGCTGCTGAGCGCCACCGATCGTACCCCGGGATCATGGGGAGGCGTAAATCTCGAACGTTCCGCCAACAGTAACCTTAAACAAGTAACCATTGAATATGGAGGGCGCATTGTAGCCACCTACAGCGCCAACCTGGGGCTGTCGCGATCCTCAGCGACGGTATCGGACGTAACACTGCGCAACAGCAGCGGATATGGAGTCAGGCTAAGTGCCGATTCTACGATTTCAGGTTCGTATCAGGAAATTGATAATGAGCTGCAATAAGGCATTCAATCCGTCTGTTTACCGCGCGCATCTGCGTGCGCGGTAAACAATTAGGACGGTATAGGTCACAAGCAGCAGCGCAGTAGTTGAAGCCCACATAGTTTGCGCGTGATGTGCCCTGCGGTAACTATGACCACAGGCAAAAACTAAATAGCCAGATATTCATGTCTCAGCTGCTCATTCTCCAACACCTCAGAAGCGGCGCCTTCATAAACCAGCAGCCCGGTATCCAGTATTACTGCACGATCAGCCAGCTGCAGTGCAGCGACAGCGTTTTGCTCCACAATGATTGTGGTCATACCCTGCTCACGAATGTAGTGCAGCGTTTTCTCGATTTCCTGAACAATCACCGGGGCCAGACCTTCATAGGGCTCATCGAGCAACAGCAGTTTGATGTCACGTGCCAGCGCTCGTCCAATTGCCAGCATCTGCTGCTCACCACCAGATAACGTTACCCCTTCCTGCTTGCGGCGCTCACCAAGACGCGGAAACAGATCGTAGATCTGCTGGATCGACCAGCCAACCGGGTCAACAATCTGTGCAAGCTTAATGTTCTCTTCCACCGTGAGACCTGGAATGATGCGTCGATCTTCAGGGACGAGACCCACACCGGCCACGGCCGCCTGGTGGCTGGCCATTTGATGCAGCGGCTTGTTATCGAGCCAGATTTCACCTTGCTGAAGCTCGGGATCTTCGAGGCGTGCAATGGTTCTGAGTGTGGAAGTTTTACCCGCTCCGTTCCTGCCCAGCAAGGCCAGTATTTCGCCTTCACGAACTTCGAAACTAATGCCCTGAACGATATAACTTTCACCATAATAAGAGTGAATGTCGTTGCACGAGAAGTAGGCGCGATCAGTATTCATATTGGCTGCAGCGCTCAATGTGCACCTCCAAGGTACGCTTCCTGAACTTTGACATTGCCCTTGATATGTTCAGGAGCGTCTTCAACAATCACGGTACCTTGCGCCAGCACACTGATGCGATCGGCAAGGCTGAATACCACATGCATATCGTGTTCGATAATAATCATGGTAAGACCACGGCTGTCACCAATGTGTCGTAACACATCAATGGTGTTGTTGGTATCTGCGCGGCTCATTCCGGCGGTCGGCTCATCAAGCAGCAGCAACTTGGGCTCCTGCACCAGGCCCATCGCCATTTCCAGCCGACGTTTGTCACCGCGAGACATGGAAGCGGCGATCATATCTGTTTTGTCTTCCATACCGAGATCTTCCAGCACATCAATGGCACGCTGACGTATCTCTGTTTCACGCCGCAGTGGTTTAAACGCATTAAATTCGAAAATGCCATCTCTGTGAGCAAGCGCGGGGATCATCACGTTTTCAAGAACGGTAAGATCAGAGAATATTTCAGGAGTCTGGAACACTCGCGAGACACCGGCCTGGTTGATCTGATGCGGCTGAATACCCAGCAGGCTTTTGCCATGAAACATTACTGTGCCACTGTCTGGCGTTAACCTGCCGACAAAGCAATTCAGTAACGTCGATTTACCGGCACCGTTAGGGCCGATGATGGCATGGATGCGGCCTTCATCAACGGTCAGGTTGACGTCGTTCAGCGCCTGTAATCCACCGAAGCGTTTGTTAACGCCTCTGACTTCAAGAGCACTCATATTGATCTCCTACTGTGCCTTCGAGCGTCTTTGAAACACCCGTCTGTAAAGACCACTGAGGCCACCTACCAACCCACCCGGTAAAAACACCACCACCAGCATAAACATCAGACCCAGGGTCAGGTGCCAGCCTTTACCAACAAACGGATGGATGATGGTTACCATGAAATCTTCGATACCATCAGGCATGAATGCAAACCACTGATGCAGCAGGTTATCGTTGATCTTGGAGAATATGTTTTCAAAGTATTTGATTAAGCCGGCCCCTAATACCGGGCCGACTAACGTACCAACGCCACCGAGGATAGTCATCAGCACCACCTCACCGGAAGCCGTCCACTGCATTCGTTCAGCACCCGCTAAAGGATCCATCGCAACCATTAATCCACCGGCCAGACCCGCATACATTCCGGATATAACAAACGCTGCCAATGTGTACGGCCGCGGGCTGATACCGGTGTAGCTCAAACGCTGATTATTCGACTTTACCGCTTTTAGCATCATGCCGAATGGTGAACGGAAAATCCTGATCGCAATATAGAAAGCGATAAGCAACACAAAAGCACTCAGGTAATAGCCGACGTTAAAAGTCCATAGCCAGTCCCCGACATTAACCTGCCAACTCTGCTTCATTTCCAGCCCGAAAAGAGAAGGTGCAGGTATGTTGCCGGCGCCATCGCTGGCTCCGTCGAGAATACGCGGGTCATGCAATGCTGTCTGCAGTCCGGTTTCCCCACCGGTGATCGGTGTCAGTACAGAGGCAGCCAGCGCAAAGGACATTTGCGCAAACGCCAGTGTAAGAATCGAGAAGTAAATGCCCGAGCGGCGCAGAGAGATGTACCCGATGATCACTGAGAAAATGCCGGCCACGATGGTAGACACCACGATTGCGGGAATCACATTGATCGTCAGCAGTTTGAGCATCCAGACACCTGCGTAGGAGCCGGCACCGAGAAACGCCGCATGTCCAAAGCTCAGGTAGCCGGTCAGTCCAAACAGAATATTAAACCCAATGGCAAAGATGCCAAAGATCACAAACCGCTGCATCAAATCCGGGTAGCCGGCGTTGAACTGGGCAAACTCGGAACCTTCCGGAAACGGATTCAGGAATATAGGCGCAGCTGCAACCAGTACCAGGACAAACAGCAGCAATAGAAAATCGTTACGTGACAGACCTAACACTGTTTAGCTCTCCATGACGCCTTTGCGACCCAGCAATCCGCGTGGGCGCGCAAGTAAAATGACGATAGCAGCGAGGTAAATCACCACCTGATTAATACCCGGAATAAACTCGATAACTTCACGCATAGAGGCAAAACTTTCAAGAATACCCAGGATGAATCCGGCTAACACTGCACCACCGAGAGAACCCATCCCGCCCACAACAACGACCACAAACGAGATGACAAGGAAGTCCATACCCATGTGATAGTTTGGAGGGTTGATGGGTGTATACATCACACCTGCAAGTCCGGCTACCGCCGCGGCGATACCGAACATGATTGTGAATCGTTTGTCGATATCGATACCGAGCAGACCCACAGTTTCGCGATCAGCCATACCTGCGCGAACAACCATACCGAACGTTGTAAATTGCAAAAACGCGAATACAGCGGCAATGATGATCATTGCAAAGATAAAGTACACCACTCGCCAATAGGGGTAGATGATCACCCCCGGGTCAAAACCGATTAAAGTGCCGAAGTCGAGTGAACCGATAAACGCTTCCGGCGCTGGTACCGGAATCTGGTTTGCGCCAAAGTAAGCTTTGATAATTTCCTGCAAAACAATCGCCAACCCGAAGGTGACCAGAATCTGGTCTGCGTGGGGACGCTTGTAAAAGTGTTTGATCAGTCCGCGCTCCATGGCAAAGCCGATTAACAGCATGACCGGGATCGCAAACAGTATTGCCAGTGGCACCGCCCAGTCGATGATGGCTTGCCCGGCGACTTGCCCGAACCACTCCTCTACATAAGGCGTTTTCACTTTCAGCGGCTTGCCGAGAAAGTCGGTTTTGGTCTCGTCCAGCGTAATGAACGAGTGTGTAAGAATTTTTTGTAAAGTCACAGCGCAAAAAGCGCCGATCATGAAGAGTGCGCCGTGAGCGAAGTTAACAACACCCAGCGTGCCGAAGATCAGAGTCAGCCCCAACGCGATTAACGCGTAAGCACTGCCTTTGTCCAGCCCATTGAGGACTTGCAGTAAAAAAGCGGAGAGTTCCATGCAGTCGTTTCGAAGTTGGTGTGATCGGGATGATCACAAACTTGGGAAATCAGAAATACATCGGCCCGCGCAATCGCACGGGCCAATGCAGGTTTGGGTCGCAGATTAACCTGCGTTACAAGTACCCAGTTCGCCACCAAAGATCTTAGCATCATAGGTAACTTTTGAAGCTGGAGTCACTTCAACAATTTCAAGCAAATCGAACTCTGAAGTCGGGTTCTCTTTACCTTTCACAACCAGCACGTCTTTGAAGCACTGATGATCTTCTGCGCGGTAAAGTGTTTTACCATTACCCAGACCGTCGAATTCAAAGCCTTCCAGCGCTTCTGCAACACCACAAGGGTTGTGCGTACCGGCACGCTCACACGCATCTGCATACAGAAGCGTTTGTACGTAACAGGTGTGTGCAGCCTGGCTTGGCGGGAAGCCATACTTTTCACCGAAGGACTTAACGAATGCTTGTGAGCCTTCGTCCTGTAGTGACCAGTGCCAGTTAGTAGAACCGAAGATACCCTTAACGTTTTCACCGGCACCTTTCGCCATCAGACGCGAGTACAGTGGAACGACGATTTCAAAGTTCTTGCCGTTAGCCTGAGCGTTACGCAATCCGAACTGTACGGCAGAAGTCAGGGAGTTAACCATGTTCGCGCCATAGTGGTTCAGAACAAGCACATCAGCACCCGAGGCCTGTACCGGAGCAACGTAAGAAGAGAAGTCTGTCTGAGTGAGTGGAGTCTTAACCGCTGCAACAGTTTCCCAACCCATCGCCTCTGTAGAGGTACGAACTGCTTCTTCTGTGGTGTAACCCCAGTTGTAGTCAGCAGTCAGGTGGTAGGCACGACGATCAGTTCCGTAGTTCTCACCGAGGATTGGTGCCAGTGCCGCACCAGACATGTAAGAGTTAAAGAAGTGACGGAAGCCATTGGCTTTCTTGTCTTTACCGGTGGTGTCATTAGAGTGAGTAAGACCAGCCATGAAAATCACACCGACTTCCTGACACAGACCCTGTACAGCCACAGCAACACCGGAAGAAGAACCACCGGTGATCATGATCGCACCATCTTTTTCGATCATGGACTTGGCAGAAGCGCGAGCCGCATCAGGCTTGGTCTGAGTGTCACCGGTGACGTAGCCAACCTTGCGGCCGAGGATACCGTTACCTTTGAGCGCCTTCGAAGAGAAGGTACTCATCATGCCACCGTCGCCACCACCATTGAGGTGTTCGACAGCCAGCTCATAAGCGCGAAGTTCATCTGCGCCTTCGTCCGCGTATGCACCTGTCTGAGGTACGTTAAAGCCGAGGACAACATCGCTACCCTTTGGCTCGTTGGCGTAAGCGTAAGCTTTGCTTGAAAAAATGATTGGCGCTGAACCAATCGCTGCTGTTGCGGCGCTTGCCTTCAGCATGGATCGACGGGTTAGCGGTGTGTGAAGCGGTTTTTTATTAGAACTCATAGGTGTTGATCTCCTCGGAGTGTCCCCAGTGATTAACTAATGCCACAGGTCAGTTCCTGTGCAGAATGTCTTGGACAGGCATTGGAGTGCCTGATTATTCGACCGTCCCATACTAGAGAGTTGTACGAACCCTGTCCAAAACTGTTTATTGCAGTACTTTCAATAACATAACAACCGTCAAATTCCTCATGCTCGAAAAACAACCGGTGAAAATCTGGTTTGTTACGAAAAGTAACGGGAAATGAATTCACAAATCTTTCTACAGGCAAATGACGGCAACAAAAGAAGCATTTGCTTACTGAGAAGACCCGATATTCCACTTTGTCATTCTATGCGCTATTTGCTGCTATTTCGTTCAGCCAGCATTTGGGTATTTGGTTTTATGCAACAAAAATTCCCTGAGTTTCTGCCACTTTAAATGTTAAACAGTGTGGATTGACTTGCGAATGTGGTTCGAATACAACATCCTTAGGACCAAGGAGTGAAATTAATCTGAGGCCCCTCTCTCAGAATCCACACCTTTATTGTAGACCAGGTCTTATCCCCTAATTTATCCAGGCAGGTGCCCCATGAGAATATCCCCTCTTTCAAAAAGTATCGCGGTTGCATTGTTCGCGTCCGGCAGTGCTGTCGCGCAAACCACAACTTCCACCGAGCAAATGCAGGAAGTTGACACCGTACTCGAGCCCACCAAGGTGGAAATGACATCAAACCGCGCTGACATGACAGATTCAGTAAGCAGCGACTGGTCGGGGTCTGCAGGTTTCGGCGCAGTGATCACCGGCGGTAACAGCGACACTCAAAACCTCGCGGGCAGCATCAACGTGTCAAAGCGTGATGATATCTGGAGACACAACGCTTTCGGCAGTTTGTACAAAGCAGAGTCAAACGATGTTGAATCAGCCAACCGCTTTGATCTTGGTTACAAGCTGGACCGTGATATCAATGACATCATGTACGGATTTGGTCGGCTTCGTTATGACTCCGATGACTACGGCAACATTGACGGACGTTTCACTGGCGTAGTTGGTGTTGGACGCACGTTTATCGACACCGGCAAAGTCACTTTCAACGGTGAAGCCGGAATCGGTGCGCACAAAACTGATTACATCACAGCACTTGCAAATGGTGATGAAGAAGCTGACGGTGCAGTATTTTATTTAGGCTTGGGTTATGCCAATCAGCTGATGGAAAACCTGACCTTCAATTCTGTATTCAATGCAGAACTGTCAGATTCAAACACTTACACAGTTTGGGATAACAGCCTGAACTTCCAGCTGTCAGATCGTGTTTCTCTGAATGTCGGGCTTCTCAGCCGCGCTAACTCAGATATCCTGGGCACACTGGGTAAGAAAACCGACACAACTACCCGTTGGAGCATTAACTACGGCATTTAAGCACATCACCGGAATGCACCAGACAACGGGTAGCAACATGCCACCCGTTGCCCCACCCCCTCAGGTGCTTTTCGGCCAAAGCGATCAAGACGTAGTTTCAGGCTTGTATTCATTGTATTTAGGCGCGGGGCAGATTCATTTTCTGCCTCCGCTCCCAAAGCGCTTTTCTGCTGATGCCAAGTTTACTGGCAAGCTCGGTTTCAGATAGCTGATCCTGCAGGCTTAACACAAAGTATCTGAAGTAAGAGTCCAGACTCATCTCAAGTGGTACCTGATTCACCACTCCGTCGACGACTCCCAGCCCCAGGTGCGCCGGCATAATCTCATCAGTTTCAACCATCAATACGGCGCGTTCTACAACGCTCTTGAGTTCTGTAACGTTACCTGGCCACTGGTAAGCACTAAGTGCGTTGTTCGCCTGCACAGAAAACGAAATTCGACGTTTTCTATATCGTTTAACAAAAAAGTCCAGATAATGCAGTGCAAGCGGCGCAATATCTTCACGCCTTTCCCGCAAGGGTGCGACAACATAACTCTGACTTTCGAATAACGTTCCAAACTCCACTGAAAGCACTTGTTGTTCGGCAAGTTCGTTTGGCGAGTTCACTGACAACCCGATGACTCGCACGTTGAGCGAGCGCTGACCACCGGCACTCTTTTCAGTAGTGTGTTCCAGTAACTGTTGTTGAATCTCAACTGGTAACAGCTCAATACTACGGATAACCAATGTGCCGGTATTGGCGCTGTACAACATTCCTTGTCGGCTAAACATCTCACTGCCTGTTTCAGCACCAAACATTAACTTTTCATAAGTGCTGGCTGAATACGAAGGCAGATCGACGAAAACCAACGGCCCCTGTGCACGAATACCGCAATTATGAATCATGCGTGCACAAAGTTCTTTGCCGGCACCTCTCTCGCCGTGCAGAAAAACAAAATCGGCAGCCTCGGGTATGCTTCTCAATTGATCAAGCGTGCTCTTCATTACTTCACTTTCAGCGGTTAATTCCTGTTGCGGAAAGCTGCGCTCCAGATCTTTTTTCATGGCCGCATTCTGGGCGGACAATCGATTCTCATGCAATGATCTGGCGATAACCAGTAACAACTCATCATGATCAAACGGTTTACTGATGTAATTAACCGCGCCCATTTTCATAGACTCAACCGCAGATCGAACGCTGGCGAAGCTGGTCATCACGACAACAGGTACCTGACCGCTGTGTTTCATAATGTCCGTGCCAGCGGCGCCAGGTAAGCGAATATCCGCCAGGATGATGTCAAACATATCAAGGGGGTGTTGCAGCGCTTCATCAACGGTGGCCGCGCCTGTCACCAGGTAGTTATTGCGCTCCAGTAACAGCACAATTTGCTTGCGAATAATCTCTTCGTCTTCGACTACCAGTATTTTATTCACTGTGGTTCCAGCAAAGCATCTGTTTTAGCAGCAGGTAAAACAATTTCAAAACAAACACCATCGGTTATTGACTGAATAATAGATATTCGACCCTCATGTTCTTTCACCAGACTGTACACCATTGGCAGACCCAACCCGGTACCCTGCCCTACAGCTTTGGTTGTATAGAAAGGCTCGAACACTCGCTGCTGTTCTTCAGGGGAAATACCCGGCCCATAGTCCCTTATTCTTAACACCACACTGTCCTTGTGATGCTTACCGGTAATACTGATGGTATCTCCGGATTTGGATGCGTCGCACGCATTGTTCAAAAGATTCACAAAAACCTGCACCATTTGGCCAGCGTTTGCATGCACAACCAGTGAGTCCGCCAACGACACATCAAAGTTAATTGATTTAGCCTGTTCTGCCAGCGTAACGAGTTGTATAGCCTGTTCAACACTGGTGCCGAGATCAACGCACTCACGATCATCACCCAGTGTGTGTTCGTTTCTCGCAAACGTCAGCAATGAACGAACAATCGCATTAATACGATTAACCTGCGTAAGGATATCAGATGAATTTTCGGCCAGAATCTCGGTATCAGCATCGTAGGTAAGGTTTTGCGCAATGCTTGCAATTCCTGTCAGCGGATTACCAATCTCGTGTGCAATTCCGGCGGCCAGCCGTCCTATAGACGCCAGACGCTCGCTATGGGCTAATTCTGATTCCAGTAAATCGATGTTGGTTCTGTCTTCAACCAATATTACCTGACCGGTCGCATGGCCGGCATGATCCGCCGGAGAGTTAACATGTGATTTATGAAAATTAAACGTTTTACTGCCCTCTGCGAGCTCAACGTGCATTTTAAACAAATGACGGTCCGATGAGGCCGAAAACTGTTTCAGCAGTTCATTCCATGGTGCCGGTAAGTCTTGCAGCTTAACCTGACGGGCGAGCTTTTCGTTGATACCACTAATCGTCTGCATTGCCTGATTCCAGATCAGTACGTCGTCTTGCGGACTGATTGAACACACACCCAATGGCAACTCGTGAAGCACGCTGCGTAAATACAATCGAAGATCGTCGAGCTCTTTGGTCATACCACGCATCTGCTGACGGGAGGTTTCCAACCGCGTTTCCATAGCGCGCAAGCTCTCCGTTAACGCCTGGTTGGCCGGCTGACTCAGTTGCAAATTACCACGTAAGGTTAAGCGCGCCACGGTCGGCCCCAGCAACCCGGACAGATTGCGCTCCAGTCTCTCGTGCAGCAACCTCAGCTCACCAGCCTCGAGATGATCAGTTTTCATTTTTAATTCGGTTAACGCCCGGTCAACCTCCTGCTCCGCCGCCTCACTGCCGAGTAGTTGTTTCAGTTGCGCTGTATATTCCGCCGCCGACCTCGCATTAACCAGGCCCGATAAAGGACGCAATGCATCTGAAACACAGGCCTGTGCGGCTTCTTTTTCTTCGCTACTGGGTTCGGTAAAGAATGAACCAATGACATACAGAAAAACATTCATGGTTAGAGAGCAAAACGTAGAAATACTCCAGACATCAACACCCTCGAACCCCATGTTGGCGATTAGATTCTGCACACTGGTGATAGAAGCGGTATCGGTTAACAGCGGCCAAACCAGAAACGCAAACCATACGCTTGCACCACCCAGCAGGCCCAACAGAAATCCCGCTTGTGTTGCTCGAGTCCAGAACAACAAGCCAATCACACCGGGTAAAAGTTGAATGGCTGCAACAAACGAGATCAGCCCCAGACTGGCCAGCCCCTGATTTAACTCAATCACCAGGTAGAAGCCATAGCCAGCAGCAATGATGGCTGCAATGATTACGCGTTTACTCCACAACAGTCGCTGGTAGAGATTGGTATCGGGGTTGTTGGTAGAAATACTTAACGGCAACAACAATTGATTCAGGCACATATAAGACAGCGCCAGTGTTGTAACGATCATCATGGCACTGGCCGCGGACAAACCACCGATATACACCAGCAGTGCCAGCCATCGATCACCAACACTCATGGCCATACCCAGCACATAAAAATCCGCCGGCATCTGCAAAGACAAATGCTTGCCTGCCCACAGGATCGGAAAAATCGGCAAATTTAGTAACAGCAGGTACAGTGGAAACAACCAATACGCTGTATTGAGAGAACCCGGTTTGTGGTTTTCGACAAAAGTCATATGGTATTGGCGTGGCAATAGAAACGCTGCACCGAACGCCAGCAGCAACAGCGTGCTCCACAATGAGGTACTAACGGGTTCGTACATCGCCTGCAATTGATCCGGGTTTAGTTCCAGCCAGTCATGCATGGGCTCAAGTCCGCCAAACACCTGCACAATGGCAACAACGCCGGCAATCAATAGTGCAATCAGTTTCACTGCAGATTCGAATGCAATAGCCACAACCAGCCCGGAGTGTTTCTCGCGCGGTGTTAAATGACGCGCCCCGAATAACACCGCAAAGACCACAGTGGTCAGACAAAAAACCAGTGCTAACAGATTGGGGGCCGCCTGCTGTGCCAGCACCTGAATAGATTGCGTAACCGCTTTTATCTGCAGTGAGATATAAGGCAGTATGCCAATCAATAAAAATACCGTAACGCAAAAGCCGGTCGCCCTGCCGCCGTACCGAAACGCCAGCAAATCAGCAACCGACGACAACTGATAGTCGGTACACAAACGCAGTATGGGTTTGAGTAGGTACGGACCCAGCAGGAACGCCGCAGTGACGCCGAGGTAGATGGTTAAAAACGCCATGCCGCTTTGATCGGCCAGACCAACGCTGCCATAGAAGGTCCAGGAGGTTGCATAGACCCCCAACGACAAAGCGTATACCGCCGGATGTTCGACCAGCTTTTTAGATAAGTACCCGTTGTCTGCGCAATAGGCAATCAGGAACAAAAGACCAAGATAAACCAGTGCAACGACAAACAACAGCCAAAGTTCAATCCCCACTGTGTCGCCCGCGGCCTGAAGAGTTAATACCGATTAGCCCGATAATCAGGAGCCACAACACAAACACGGTGTACCAGGGCAACCCGAGGCCGGTCCACCACCGCGTGAACGGTGAATGAAATATGAACAGCGCAGCCAGCATGGTTAACAAAGTCAGATCAGTTGCACGACGCATGGGCGGCTACCCGACTCTGTGGAGGATGAATACTGATATACTCATTGACGCATGATAGCGAATTCTTAACATCGATTCTTGTCTTAGCCCACGACTCTGCCGTATCAGCCCCATGACAAACAACCCATGACAGAAGAAGTCAACCAGCCGTTGCAATTTACCGTGATTCTGGTGCGCCCGAAGTATCCGCGCAACATCGGGATGGTGTCGCGGGCAATGTGCAACTATGGACAGGAAAAGCTGATTATCATCGACCCGCAATGTGAACTGGATGTTCACGCACGTAAAGGTGCTGCACAGGGCCAGGGTCCGCTGCGACAATGCATTCTATACGATAACTGGGACGACTACGCCTACAACGAACCCGATAGCACACGCATTGCGTTTAGCCGACGCTCTGGTAAACGCCGACCCTCACAGCCTTTTCACGAGGTACTCGAATGGCCGGTGGTAAAAGATGGCCGACCCGTATCGCTGATGTTTGGCGCGGAAGACCACGGCCTGTCCAGAGAAGATCTCCTGTGGGCGCACCGAACCGCCACTCTCGACATACCCGGCCCGTTAATGAGTATGAATTTATCCCACGCGGTGGTGCTGGCACTTTCACTACTGCCACGCGATATCACACCTGTTCAACAGGAAAAAACGATACAGACCCCGGATGAGGTTTTGCGCAAGTGGCTGGAAACACTCGAATTCGACTTATCGACAAAAAACTGGAATGCCTTCTATGCGATGCGCCAGATGATCATGAAAGCCAGCCCGACCGAACATGAAATGGAGTTGTTTACCGCGATAGTGGAACAGACAGTTCGTGCCATCGATCCTGATTACTCGCGCAAGAATTTTAAGAAAAGCAATGATGTAGAAAACCGGTCTAGTGAAGATTAGTCGCCAGTTATCCCGCTGTATTAAATTTTCCGTGCTCAAGAAAATACAGTACCTGTTCAATCACCTGCTTTGACCGCATGATAAACGTGTGCGTGTGCGGGAAAACAATAAAGTCGTCCATACCGTCGACTTTGGTACTTTGCAACGATACTTTGCCGTCATCCGGATTCGGCAGGTATTGCGACAGTATGGGATTAATGGTGTCGGTTCCTGCAATCACACCTAACGAGAACTCCACCGGACCAAGCTGTGCAGGAATACTGTTTTCATCGGTACCCAGCTGCAATCCGGCCGGACCATTAAACGTAAAAAAACCAGGTACATCACGCAAGTGATCAACGACTTCACTGCCTTGATTCGGCGGTGCAATCATCACCACATGTCCAAGATTTTCTATGTTACTTTTCTCAGCCTGATACCGCACCAGTATGCCACCCAGTGAATGCGTTACAAAGTGCACCTTCGACGCATTGATACATGACTGAACACCCAACTCCTGAACCGCGAGAGGCGCCAGCACTTCTATCGGTTGTTTGCGAGAGGGATAGTCGACGTTAACCACCTGGTAGCCGTTAGCCTCCAGTGGTTTAACCAGCGGGTTCATCGCGCTGGCGGTACGCGCCAGCCCATGAATCAGCACCACACACTCACCCGCTAAGAGACTACCGGACTGAAGCAACAATAAAACAGCTATAAATCGCATAGACTTCACTATACCGCGGCCGATTTCATCGCCGGATACAAAGCCTTGAATCGATTGAATGCTTCTTCGTAGGCATCAACCTGATTGGCCACTGGTTCAATGGTACACGCAGCAGGTGCTGCAACACACACTTCATCTGCACTTACTTTCTCCGCGGCAATCAACCCGAGTCTTGCAGCACCAAAGGCGGCGCCGAATTCACCATCCTGCAGAATCTCAACCGGCCGGTTAAGACAGGTAGCCAGGCTAGTCAGCCAATAACGAGATTGTGACCCGCCACCCACGGCAGTCACCCTTTCGATTTGTGTGCCTGCGACAGCCAGCGCATCAAGGTTATCTCGAAACGCGAAACTCACTCCGTCCAGCACGGACTGAGTCATGTCATTGCGATTGGTTGAGGTGGTGATGCCACTAAACACACCTCGAATGTGTGCATCGTTATGTGGTGTTCTTTCACCGGAAAGATAAGGCAGAAAAGTCACATGCGACGGACTGTTTAGCGTTTCACCCAGTGCTTGCGTCAGCGCCGCAGGCTCCTCACTGACCATCCTGGAAAACCAGTTAAGCGAATCTGTGGCTGACAGAATAACGCCCATCTGGTGCCAGCGATCTGGTAACGCATGACAAAACGCATGTACAGCACTTTTCGCATTAGGCTTAAAGCTTTCGTTACTGACGAATAGCACACCCGAGGTCCCCAGTGACGCGAACGCAGCGTTAGGCGCGACTGTCCCCAGGCCACAGGCAGATGCCGCGTTATCACCGGCACCACCAGCAACAACAACTCCTTTGCTCAACCCAAATTGATCAGCAAGTTCGCGGCGTAGTTCGCCGCTGACATCAGTTCCCTCTACCAGAGCAGGCATTTGATCTGTACTGAGACCAGTAGCATCGAGCAACTCAGACGACCAGCGACGTGAGCCGATATCGAGCCAGGCGGTTCCGGAAGCATCGGACATCTCCGAAACAAACTCCCCCGTCAGCCAGTAGCGCAAGTAATCTTTGGGTAGCAAGACCTTTGCAATCTGATCGAAATTTTTCCTTTCATGCTCTGCACACCAGGCAATTTTAGGCGCAGTAAAACCAGGAAACACCACGTTACCGGTGACCCTCTCAAATACCGGATTACTATTTAAAGATTCCGCTTCGATGTGGCTTCTTACATCATTCCACAGTATGCATGGTCGTATTACCTGATGCTGCGCATTAAGCAACGTTGCACCATGCATTTGACCAGACAGACCAATCCCTTTAACAGCTGACAAATCGTGGCGTTGTGCTAACTCGGCGAGCGAACTTTCGGTGGCAGTGATCCACGAAGCAGGATCCTGCTCACTCCACCCATAATGTGGATTGGATACGGTCAGTGCGGCAGATGCACTATCGACAATCGCTTGAGACTGATCGATCAGCAGGACTTTGACACCCGAGGTGCCGAGGTCAATACCCAGATACATGGTAAGGCTCTTCCAATGTTGACTGGACTGAGGAATTGCAGCCCGCCTCACAGTATATAGGAACTGCCATGCCGTCAGCAGTACGGGAGACACCGGGTGTTATTAAAGTGCAGCCTCGCAGGACGTGCGCTGGAATTTTGGGACCCCTGTCGAGTCTGGTCCTGATCAACTTTGTTTATCGCCGCTGCGGCGACTGTGGCGAAGGCAATGTGTTATGCCTTCACAACTTACCTGCTAGTTACCGGCTGTTTGTGCTACTGCTAAGTCAGCACCCAGATCCCGAATCTGTTTCTGGACAGCACTGATCTTCCTGACGTAAGCACCGTATCGACGTGAGCTCTGCGACAACCTGCCAAGCGCCTGTGTTGCCTGGCCTCTGGTTTCAAACAAACCAAAGGTCAGCGTGTGTTCCGGACTCTTACCAATCAGCATTTCAAAAATAGCCGTCGGTTGCGTTGCCGGTAAACGTTTTTCAAAACTGACCAGAAAAGGCTTGTTGGTTGTAGACCCGACTTGTACAACAAAAGAATCGGGTTTTTGCGCTAGTACCCAGGCATCATCTTGAACAATGGAAAAATCCTCTGCGATCGGAGCAACCTCGACTGCCGGTGCCGGTTCCACGGTTGCTGGAAGTGCGGGTTCCACGGTCGACGCCTGTATGATCGGTGTTTCAGCCAACGGCGGCAAAGTGTCGAGCTCCTGCTTGCTATCAGCTAACGATTCTTTACCCAGCTTTGCTTCAAGCTCGGCAAGTACAGACCTGGCGCTGATGTCCGGTAACGTCGCCTCAATCTCGGCGCTGGCCGAGCGGCTGGTTAGATTTGTGACATCATTGCCCGCGTCGCTTATAGACGGTAACTCCGGTATCGTCTGTGTTGCAGGTTCTGCCCGGGCTAATGCGATGGGAGGTTCAGTAATTTCGACAGTCGTGTTGTTCCCTGTCCGGTTGTT
>CALLLY010000174.1 GCA_938008205.1 uncultured Granulosicoccaceae bacterium | reverse complement strand
GACCTGTATTTCGTTGCAGTCTTCTATGCCTAATTGCGTTTGAAAATGTTCAAAGCTGCCGTTGACTGCAAGCGTGGCCGAGGTAAACACCCATGAGCAACTCAGTTGCCCAAGTGCCTGCGAAAATGGTTTGGCAACATTTTGCGGGGTTAAGTTAAGACTGAAACCGGTGCGATACGTTTCAAACCAGTGAATGTAATCTTCATCACGATGATCGGTATAGGCTTCCAGACTTTCAATGTGCGCAAGGCAACGCCTGCGGCAGCTTTCGAGCCCTTTACCGCGTACAGAAGCAGTGTCTAACGGTTCGAATAATAGCTCGAGTGATTCCCGTAGTTCCTCTACCGCTGATTCGACGTTGCCCTCTGAAGAGACTTCATCCCACGATCCGCGTCTTTCGGCTACCCCGAATGACAGCCTGAAGTCGCGCACTGCTTTTTCCAGTGCTGACGCGCGGTCTTTTATCTCGACCATGTCGGGGGCTTCGGACAAGAACTCTGCATGGCTGTCCCGCGCCAGATCAAACAACTGGCGACTGCTTAATCGACGGCCGAAAAAGATCGCGGCGGTATCGGGCAGCTGGTGAGCTTCGTCGATAATGACTACATCGGTGTCGGGCAGAATCTCGCCAAACGCCCCTTCTTTAAGAGCGAGGTCGGCGCAGAACAGATGATGATTCACTACCACGATGGCAGCATCCATTGCCCGCTTGCGAGCTTTTTGTACAAAGCAGCCGCCCTGCTCTTCGGGACTGTGATCGTTGCAGAAGTCGTCACTGGAGGTAACGTACGACCAAACGGGGGAGGCTTCCGGAACGTCGAGTACTTCGGAGATGTCGCCGGTATTGGTTTGCCCTGCCCAGTTGCGTATCTGCGCGAGCTGGGCGCTTAGCGTGGGGTCACGCATGGCGGGGTTGTGCAGGGCTTTGTCGAGCCGTGCGCGGCACAAATAGTTGGCTCGGCCCTTGAGCAATGCCACTTTCGGGTGCTTGCGTAACGCCCGGAGCACGACCGGTAAATCGGTATGAAACAGCTGATCCTGCAGGTGACGCGTGCCGGTGGATAAAATCACCCGCTTGCCACAGGTAATCACCGGTACCAGATACGCGAAGGTTTTACCGACGCCGGTGCCAGCCTCGCCAATGAGTATATTGCTTTCGGTGATGCACTGATCGATAGCTGCGGCCAGTGACTGCTGCTCTGCACGCGCCAGAAAGCCCGGTTTGCAGGCGGCAAACGGCCCGTCATTGCCCAGCAGTTCGGCAACGCTGCCCGGTACTTCGCTACCCGTTGCGACTTCCGTAGTTGTGCTGTTTTCGCCGTCCAATCAGCGTTCGGACAGTTTTGTCGACTCGAGATCTGCTTCGCGTGCACCCAGCAGGTCACCACGGCCCTCGCGGGAGCGCTTGATGATCAGCCAGTTGCGATAGCGCAGCGGACGGTTACCGAGTGTTGCCAGGTAATTAGACTTGGCAGCGTAGTTTTCGGCACGAAGAAAGGAGTTTTGGTCGAGTTCAAACTCGGCCGCGCGGCTCCACAGCACCGCGTCTCGCGGGGTAATGGTGATCGCCTGCTGCAACCGGGATTTGGCGCTTTCAAGATCACCGTTGCGGCGCAGGATTTCTGATTCCTGCCATAGTTTGGCAACTTCAGGGTCTTTGACGTCGTGACGGATGTCTCCCTGGTCGAGTACATAGGCGTCGAGCCGCTGGTTAACCAGGGCTTCTGTCTCGGACTGCGAGCTTCCGGTAGTAGCGCAAGCGCTCACTAACAGCGAAGCCAGCGCTATTGCCATGATCCTGAAACGCCTGGTCGGTGCGCTTTTTTCGAGTGTTTTCAACGTTTTCCGATCTCAGAAATGCAAAAAGCCGTACCCGGAAATCCGGGCACGGCTTTAGTGTAACAACTGCAAGCAGCAGTTGTAAGCGCTAGTGCATTACCTATTTAACGTGAAATTCTACACGTCGGTTTGCGCTGCGGCCTTCTGCTGTGTCGTTGGTGTCCATTGGCTTGGATTCACCGAAAGCGCGAGCAAGCAGCTGCTCTGAAGGTACACCGCGCAACATCAGGTAGCGAACGGTTGAAAGTGCACGCTTCTTGGAAAGATCGAGGTTGTACTCAGCAGCACCCTGGCTATCAGTGTGTGCCTGTACTTCGACAACCATATCCGGATTGTTTAACAGCGCGTCAGCCGCATCGTTCAGAACAACCTGTGCTGAATCAGTCAGTTTGTCTGACCCACTTTCAAACAGAACGCCTTCCAGTACGCCACCGAACATGGCACAGCCTGTGGCTGTAACCGGCTCGTCGCCGCTGTCCGGGCAATCGTCAATTTCGTTGGGAACGCCGTCGCCATCAAGGTCGTTTTCGTCGTCTTTACCCATCATATTGTCGACCATGCCTTTCGGATCCATCTTGGTGAACAGGCCACCATCTTTAGAACCGAAACCACCGCCGCCGAAGCGCCACAGTAAGCCAACAGATGCCAGCATTGCGTCTTCGTCGAACGCTTCAATTTCGCCACGAAGGGCCAAACCGATGCGAGTACCGTATTCAGCACCCAGACCACCCATCAGGTGAACATCGTTTTTGCGTTCGAAATCGAGCTCGCTGTCGTTATCCATTGAGCCAACACCGGCTTTCAGGAACAGACCCAGGCCTTGTCGGCTGGCCAGACGATCAAAGCCACCCATGTTATAGAAGTGGTAGAGCACGCTCAGGTTGGCAACTTCATAACCCATAGTGCCGCCGGCACCACCATTGGTAGAACCGATTTCAGCTTCGCCAAGATCAGCCATACCCAATTCAACAGCCATATTTGGTCGGAAATCCCAACCCAGAAATAGCTTACTGCCTTCGCTTTCTTCGTCGGTGACTTCGAGGTCAACACCTGTTTGAACTTCAGGCGACAACGTTGACTGTCCACCCGCCGCACCAATATAGAGCTTCTTGTGAAACCCATGCTCCGCTGCAATCGCCGGAGCGCACAAAACTGCACTAATGAGCGTGGCGACGAGGGATTTTTTATTTTTCATTGATAATTCCCAGTTTTTGATTAGTTACTATTCGCCCATTAGTCACCCGGTGACTTTGGGAAGCTGTTAGCCGCTTCTTTTACTCAAAGACGACAAGTACTCGGAGTACGTAATAGGTTATAGACCAACATTTCAAAAATAGAACCAAAAACTAAAAATCGATAACTGACGGCTTCTCCTGCCAATGTGCGTTACCGCGCGCAAACACAGCGTTGTTGCGGCTATTTATAAGTACCCGAGGGCATATCAGGTAGCGTCAAAGAATTATTACAGATTGCAACTTTATGTTGGATAACCGAATAAAGGGTTATTCCCACTCAATCGTCGCTGGCGGCTTGCCGGAAATGTCGTAGACCACGCGCGACACGCCGTCGAGCTCATTAATGATCCGACGCGACACAATATCGAGAAAATCATCCGGCAGCCGTGACCAGATTGCCGTCAT
>CALLLY010000173.1 GCA_938008205.1 uncultured Granulosicoccaceae bacterium | reverse complement strand
GCTTCGCCACCTTTCACCGCAGCAACGGCTTGCAGCGGTTGCTAAAGCCGCGCAGTTATCTCCTGAGCAGGCATCGCATCTGGAAGGCAATGCTGCTCTGCCACTGGCTACTGCAGATGGCATGATTGAAAATGTCATTGGCCGTTTTGAGCTGCCATTAGGCATTGCCACAAACTTTCAAATCAATGATCGTGATTACCTGATTCCGATGGCGGTGGAAGAACCGTCCGTGGTTGCAGCAGCTTCGTTTATGGCAAAGCTGGCAGCAACCAGTGGCGGGTTTAAAACCACCAGCACCGAACCTGTCATGCGCGGTCAGATACAAATGCTCGGGCTGGTCGATTTGCCCGCGGCAAGAGACGCGCTGCTTGCTGCGAAGCATGAAATTGTGTCACTGGCAAACACCCATGACCAGGCCCTGCAGGAATTGGGTGGGGGTTGTCGGGATATAGAAATCCATCTGTTTGAAGACACCGCCGTTGGCCCGATGCTGGTGCTGCATCTGCTGGTGGATGTTCGGGATGCAATGGGCGCTAACACGGTTAACAGTAAAGCAGAACTTGTTGCACCGCTTGCCGAGCGTATTACCGGCGGTTCGGCGCGATTGCGTATCTTATCTAACCTGGCAGATAAAAGATTGGTGACTGCCAGTGTTCGTCTTGAAACAGAATCCCTGTCAACAAAGGCTTACAGCGGCAGTGAAGTCGCCACTGGTATTGTGGAAGCCTGTGCCTTTGCCGAAGTCGATCCCTACCGTGCCGCCACTCACAACAAGGGCATTATGAATGGCATTGATCCCATCGTACTGGCAACCGGTAACGACTGGCGCGCGATCGAAGCCGGTGCCCATGCCTGGGCGGCGAGGTCCGGCCGATACACTTCACTGACGCGCTGGAGGGTCGAAAATGACGGGTGTTTACATGGCAGTATCGAGTTGCCTATGGCGGTCGGGCTGGTGGGCGGTGCAACCCGAACACATCCTGCGGCACAGGCAGCACTTGCTATTCTGCAGGTTGAATCCGCCAACGAACTGGGTGAAGTTATCGCAGCGGTTGGCCTGGCGCAAAACATGGCGGCATTAAGAGCGCTGGCAACCGAGGGAATTCAGCGCGGACACATGGCGTTGCATGCACGCAATATTGCTATTGCAGCCGGTGCCGAAGGAGAACAGGTGGCTGTTGTTGCCAGGCAATTAGTAGAAATGAATGACATCAGCGTCGACGCTGCACGACAACAATTGCGCGGCAGTAGTAAGTAGCTTATTGAAAATAATCTTAATCCATAAAATTACAGGTTGAATCACTTGGATCTTCATTCACTATTTAATCTAGACGGACGAACTGCGCTGATTACCGGTGGCTCCCGTGGTGTTGGCAAAATGATCGTTGAAGGTTATCTCGCAGCAGGCTGTAAGCGGATCTATATCAGTGCGCGCAAGGAAGATCAGATCAATGCTGCCATCGATGAATTCGGGGATAAAGTCGTCGGTATACCGTCTGATTTATCCAAGGTTGAAGGGTGTCAGTTTCTGGCGGATCAGATAGTTGAAAGAGAACAACAGCTCGATATTCTGGTGAACAATGCCGGCGCTGCATGGGGAGAGGAATTTGCCACGCACAGTGAATCGGGATGGGATCGAACGATGGATCTGAACGTCAAAGGGTTGTTCTATCTGACCCAGGCGTTGCATCCACTGCTGAAAGACTCTGCAAGCTTCGAGCGGCCCGCTAAAGTGATAAATATCGCATCGATCGATGGTATCCGGATTAATCCGTGGCAAACCTATAGTTATCAGGCATCCAAGGCGGCGGTAATACACCTGACTCGGAGGGTTGCCGCAGAGTTGATTAAAGACAATATTCAGGTCACTGCTATTGCACCGGGTGCGTTCCAGTCCGACATGAATAAAGCAGCACGAGATCACGGCGAAGCGGTGGGAAAGAATATTCCTTTTCCGCGTATAGGCACAACCGAAGATATGGCCGGGCTCGCTATTTTTCTGGCATCGCGTGCCGGTGATTATATGGTTGGTGAAACAGTGGCATGTGACGGTGGTATGGTAAACGCGTCTCTACCGGGCAATAGTATTGATCCTGATTAGCAGGTTGCAACAACACTTTGTCCTTGGAGGGTGTAGAAAAGCCGGATTTATATGATATTCAGGAAGCCCGAAGCGTCAGCGAGGATATAAGCTGTAGTTTGCCTCGCTAACGCGCCGGTCTCCTGATACAACTTCGTCATTGAAACGAGGATGTTTACCAGCTGTTATCAGGGCTGGCCCGTCACCTTGCGATAGTAAATTCTACCCCGGTACGTTTGGCGACTTTATGCTTTTTAAGCTTTACATAGGCCGGTAGTCCGTTGCGATAGGGCGGGTAGTCTTCACCTTCAATCAGTGGCTGCAAATATTCACGGCAGGCCGGGGTGACAAAAAAACCGTCGTCACTAATGTATTCTGCAGGCATCTTTTCCTCAACGTTGGCAACGTCTGCCAGCGGTGCGGTGCCTGTTGTCCATTGGTACGGATTATTGCTGGTGCGAACGATGGTTGGCATGACGGCGTTTTTACCACTGACCGCCAGTTCAACCGCTGCTTCACCCAGTGCGTAAGCGTGTTCTACATCTGTTTTTGCGCCAATGTGTCTGGCTGCCCGCTGCAGGTAATCGCAAACCGCCCAGTGACATTTGAGCGACAAGGAATTTTTTATCACTTCGACGACTTCGGGTGCGGCACCGCCCAGTTGCGCGTGCCCGAAGGCATCTTTGATTCCGGAATCTGATAAAAACTTTCCATCCGGTCGTTTAACCCCTTCTGATACAACAACACTGCAAAATCCTTTTCGTTCGACCGTTGAGTTGACCTTTGCAAGGAATGCTGCTTCATCGAATGTTGTTTCCGGAAACAGAATGATGTCTGGTCCGAAATCGCGTTCATCGGAGGCCAGCGCAGA
>CALLLY010000172.1 GCA_938008205.1 uncultured Granulosicoccaceae bacterium | reverse complement strand
CTCTGACGATATCGCCTGGCTAACCATTGATCGCGAAGGTGAAAAGACCAACACGCTTGACCGTGAGGTGATTGAAGAGCTCGATGCGATTCTGCAAGCGCTGCATCAGCGGCTACCTGCCGGTGTGATTATCAGTTCAGGTAAAAAATCCGGTTTTATTGCAGGTGCTGACATCCGTGAGTTTGAAGCTTTCACAGAAGCTACGGCTGTGACAGAGCAGGTAAAGCTTGGCCACGCTGTGTTCGCGAAACTCGAAACACTTGCCTGCCCGACCGTGGCGGCGGTTAAAGGATTCTGTTTAGGTGGCGGTTACGAACTGGCGTTATGCTGCAAGTACATAATTGCCTTTGAAAGCAATGACACCGTGATTGGTTTGCCGGAAGTGAAGCTTGGCATTATTCCCGGACTGGGCGGTACTGTTCGTTTGAGTGAACGTGTTGGCGGAATGAAAGGCATGACGGCTATGCTCACCGGTAAAGCTTATCGGGCACGGCAGGCACGTGGACTGGGGATGGTTGATGAGGTTGTTGGTCGGCACGGCGATTTACGCTGGGCTGCGAGACGTGCTGTTTTACAGAAGCGAAAAGCAAAACGCCCCGGTATGGTGGCACGACTATCCAACAGCAATCTGGCGCGTGAAAAACTCGCGGCACAAATGGTTAAGAAAACCGCCGCTAAAGCCAATCCGGATCACTACCCGGCGCCTTTTAAACTGATCGATCTATGGAAAGAGCATCGTGGTGATCGCAATGCCATGTTTCATGCTGAGGCAGAAACCATAGGTCAGCTGATGGTGACGCCAACAGCGCGTGGCCTGCAGCGTGTTTTTCACTTAATGGAACGGCTTAAAGGTCTCGGTAAGCAGGAAGATTTTACCTGCCGCCGTGTGCATGTGATTGGTGCCGGTGTGATGGGCGGAGACATCGCTGCCTGGTGTGCCTTGCGTGGAATGGAGGTGACCGTACAGGACCGCGAGATGAAATATATAGAGCCGGCTGTAGCGCGTGCCAAAAAGCTTTTTAAGCGTAAAACACGCAGCAAGCATGCCGCTGATGCAACCATGGCACGTTTCATTCCCGATGTTGAAGGCAAAGGCGTGGCGCGTGCTGACGTTATTATTGAAGCGATCTTTGAGAATGTCGAAGCGAAGCAGGCGTTGTATAAAGCCGTTGAGCCGAACATGCAGGACCATGCAGTGCTTGCGACTAATACATCGGCCATTCCTCTGGAAACGCTCTCCACAGTACTTGAAAATCCGCAGCGCCTGATCGGTCTGCACTTTTTTAACCCGGTTGCCAAAATGCCGCTGGTTGAAGTGGTTCATGCACCCAACACCGACGCTACCATGGTGTCGCGTGGTAGTGCTTTTTGCGGGCAGATCAGTCGTTTTCCTCTGCCGGTAAAAAGCAGCCCCGGCTTTCTGGTTAATCGTGTCCTTGCTCCCTATATGCTTGAAGCCATGAAAATGTTTGATGAAGGTATGAGTATGGAGTCGATCGATGCGGCGGCATTGCGCTTCGGTATGCCGATGGGGCCGATAGAACTGGCGGATACGGTTGGGCTCGATGTAGGGTTAAGTGTGGTAAAGAAGCTTGGTGGTGATGGTGCTGACACCGCAGTCGAGCGTTTACAGAAAATGGTTGATGAAGGGGTGCTTGGTAAAAAATCCGGTAAGGGTTTTTATCAATGGACCAACGGTAAACCGGTCAAATCTGATGCCAGTGATGAAAATAAAAAATCAGATGATGAACTCGATACCATGGCCGCGCGCCTGTTAAAACCGTTTCTGGATGAATGCAAGGCCTGCAGCGAAGACAACATTGTTGAAGATGATGACTTGCTCGATGCAGGCATAATCTTCGGAACCGGCTTCGCACCGTTTCGCGGTGGTCCGATGCACTATTTAAAAACACAATCGTAATCGGCTGAAGTTGGCGGGCTTTGTATGAATGCCAAATACGTTCAGACAATGATTTATAGATCGCTAACGCCAGATCAGCATTACCAGTATAGTTTTGTAAGGGGACCAGTATGTCAAACACGTTAAGACCTGTTGCGATTGTCGGTGGTATGCGAATACCTTTCTGTCGATCAAATTCCGCCTACTCAAGCTTGTCTAATCAGGACATGCTCACCACGGCGCTCTCGGGTTTGGTCGAGAAATATAACCTGCAGGGCGAGGTGATAGACGAAACGGTTGCCGGTGCGGTTATTACCCACAGCAGAGACTGGAATCTTGCGCGGGAATCGGTGTTGAGTACCGAACTGTCACCACTGTCGCCGGGGCTCACCATGCAACAGGCTTGTGGTACAAGCTTGCAGGCAGCGTTGACCTCATCGGCAAAAATTGCAACTGGTCAGATTGACTGCGCTATCGCGGCGGGTTGTGACACGGTCAGTGATGTGCCGATCGTTTTCGGGCGCAAATTTTCACAGCGATTGGTTCAGCTGGGACGCGCCCGTTCTGCGATGGCCAAACTCAAAGTGCTGAAGGGTTTTGGCCCCGGAGAACTCAAGCCATTGCCGCCGTCGGTTAACGAGCCACGCACACTACTGTCAATGGGGCAGCACTGCGAGATGATGGCGCAGCAGTGGGGCATCACTCGTGAAGCCCAGGACGAGCTCGCAGTAGAAAGTCATCTGAAGGCTGCAGCGGCTTACGATGAAGGTTTTTTTGATGATCTGATCACCCCCTGTGAAAAGGTGGTACGTGATAACAACATGCGGCCGGACACTTCGGTAGAAAAGCTTGCGGGTTTGCGCAAGGCCTACGACAAATCCGATAAGGGTACGCTGACTGCCGGTAACAGCACACCGTTGACTGATGGCGCGTCTTCGGTATTGCTGGCCTCAGAGGAATGGGCGCGAGAGCGAGGCCTGCCGATTCTCGCCTATCTGACGCACGGCCAGACCTCGGCAGTTGATTTTGTAGGTGGTGAGGGGCTGCTGATGGCACCTGCTGTGGCGGTGAGTAAAATGCTGCAGCGCGCTGGCATTAAAC
>CALLLY010000171.1 GCA_938008205.1 uncultured Granulosicoccaceae bacterium | reverse complement strand
ATCCAGCCTGACAGTTGACCTTGCGGTTTACGACGCCGGCACCGATAGTGGAACACGTTACACCTCACCTGATATAGACACCGTAGTGCGTGATCCGATTTCACTGTTAACCAGCTTTCCGGATGACTCTCCTTTTATCGATGGCCAACCATCTGTTGGACAATTTATTATTGAAAAGCTTTGAGTGCGATAGAAACGACTTCAGTAAAGTGGCCAGCTTTCATTAAGCCTGGTCACTGTGATGAGTTGGAGTATGTTGCGTCTGCAGAGCAATGGCAGGCGCACTATGTCAGTGGAAAATACCTGCCTGATGACAAGTTAATTGATTCTGCGGGACGCTGTTTTTCTATAGGAACCAGTGATGCCGACTTCGTGCTGTTGTCACTTGAAGAACTGTTGGAGCTGGTTAGATTGCATGCTTCAGTTTGCGGGCATTGTTGTGTGAGTAAGATGGGTGCGCCGGATGTTGCAGCGGCTGTTGAGTTGGTTGGGGGGATTGAGTAGGGTTGTGTTTTATGTCATTGGCTGCGCTCGCCTGTATTTCATTCGCTGCGCTCACCGTTGTGGCTTGCCATCCATGGCTTTTTTCGTTGCCAGTCAAGAGCCCGCATTAACCATGTATTGACGGCACCTCGCTTGATCTTTGGCTCCACAATGGATTTTTTCTCTTGCAAATATGAGTAACTATTCGGCGCTAGAAGAAAATTCACTGTGAAACCAAATCCCGGCGCGATATGCTCGCCACCACATGATTAAAGCGAGCCAGCAGTACGAGCCACTTTTGAAAAGCGCATAAGTAAAGGAAACGCTATTTTTAGTAAGTCGCGGGTGAATAGCCTTAGGTGCCTGTCCGAGAATAGGGGTCGTAGCGAGGGCGTGAGATTTCGAGTGAGCTATTACGATCAATAGAGGCGAATAGTTGCTCTTCTTTAACGAAATTGATCGTAATAGCTCGCCGAAAGACCGCGGCCGCAGTAGATCATCTATTTTCGGATAGGCACCTTAGGGTTGCTGCGCAATTTTTTGATTTTCCGCTCCGTCAGGCCGCGTCAGATGCCCATCCCTGGGCTGCTGACGCTCACGCGCCATCCGTGGCGCTTAGACCTGACTCCACGGGAAATCAAAAAACTATTCATACGCTGTTGCGAGGTGAGGGTTGGTTGTAATTGTTTGTTCCTGGTCGGTTGTATCGTGGTGGTGCTTGGGCACCTACCTGTTTTAGTGACGTTTTGTCTCTGTCTTTCGTTTTTGTCTTCTGAGTGGTTTTCGCTGGCGCTTTGTTTCTACCAGCGAAATTGCCGATGATGTTGGCTATAATTACGTTATTACTACAGAGAGATTTACCATGGCTGACAAACTTGACGACGATTCGCTGCAGGCTTTAAAGGTGGCGTTTTCCTATATGCCTAAGGCTATTGATGTAAATAGCTATGAATACGGGGATCGTGTTGAAACTGTACTTGCGCATATTGAATCGGTGCGTGAAATTCTGCTTCACAACGATGTTGATCCTGATGAGGTATATGACGACGTCAATGAGGATATTGCGCCTAATTCATCGTACTGAAGTATTTGTATCTCCTTGTCCCGGAAGGGATGTTTTAAAAACTGAGTAGCGCACTGATCAGGCGCTGCCAGGAAGATGATTTTACCAGTGCTGAGGCGCTGGCCTTCCGCAAGCTTGCGGGGGAGTCTTAGACACCGCTGCGATGTTGGTTAGTCACCAGGAAACCCGAAGTGTGAGCGAGGCGGGCGTGGTATCTCAACTCGCTGACGCTTCGGCTTCCTGAAATTCACTTAAACCACAGGCTGCAAAACCGGCAAGCTGGAGGTAGCCACTGGCAGTTACCAAAATAGGGCAAACGACCAGCGGTGAATGTCGAGTGAGCGCAGCAATGACCTCTAGACTGAGTGCAGCGAACAATCCAAACAACAAGCGACTATAAATCCGCTGCCAGTGGCGCCACAGACAGCCGCCCGGTAACCCCGTGTTTATCTATTAACTGTTGTATCAATCCGTTGGCTTTTGCATTTTTTATAAAGTTGTTTAAATACTCAGCTGCTTCCGCGTTGCCCGGTTTGCATCCGACAGATTGCTGAACAGCAGTGAAGCTCTTGTCCATGATAGTTGAGCCTGGCATTTTTTCCTGTTGCTTGAGTAGTGCCGGGCGTAAGCCTGCCAATACTTCAAGCTTTTGTTCTGCAAATACTTCGAACGAATCATCTATAGACGGTGTTCTGATTAGCTCTGCGTTTTTCAGATTGTCGGTTAACCAAAGATCATAAGCCGCGCGTTCTTTAACAGCGATGCGAGTGCCCGGTGCGTCTACTTCCTCAATTGTTTTGATCGAACTGCCGGGTGGTAGCAGGTAAGTTGCCTGTATTTCACAGTAAGCTTCGCTGAAGGTGACGGTTTTAGCGCGTTCCGGCTCTGCTGCTATGTTGCCGATATCCCAGGCATCATGCGCTACTGCGTCGGCGACTTGTCCGGGGCCATCGAACGAGACCATGACTGCTTCAACGCCAAGATCTGCAGCTATGGCTCTGGCCAGATCGGGGGAGACGCCATCGGGTTCACCGTTGTCTGTGGTACCGGTGATCAACAGAAAGTTGGCCATGTTCAGTCCGGCGCGCAGCACACCAGTGGGAGCCAGCTGCTTAATAAGGGTGTCATTCATATCGTTTACCTGTTCACTCTGGCGTTATAATAACTCAGTCCTTGTGTATCTCCCACTGAGACACGCTGCGCGCGTGATTAATTGATGACTGATTTTGCTCATACTAAAAGCCTTTTTCATTTACCGGACGGGGTTATTTACCTCGATGGGAATTCCCTGGGTCCGTTGCCGCAGAAGGCGGTT
>CALLLY010000170.1 GCA_938008205.1 uncultured Granulosicoccaceae bacterium | reverse complement strand
GGGACACCATTGCTTGAACCGGTGGCAATACAAATACCACTGGCGTGACGGCTTAGCGCATCACGAATCGTATCAGTTTTATGAGAAGTCATTGCCCGCTACAGTGTGTGTCCCTGGCAATTGTAGCGTATTCCAATACACAACTGTGATTCGTGCCAGTTTCCCGAAGACAGCTAATAAGTGCGGTAGTCCGGCTTGGCGATCACCACCTGGGTGGAATTGATCACCCGCTCCATAAACCCGCCCTCGCAGTAACACAGGTAGTACAGCCACATGCGTATAAATCTGTCATCGAATCCGAAGGCACTGACCTGCTCGATACGCGATTCAAACGCTTGCCGCCAGCACCGAAGTGTTTTTGCATAATCGCGAGACATATCCGACACTGAGATCACTCCCATGTCGGTGACCCTGGCCACCTGATCCGCAATCACGCTCATCGACGGTAAACAACCACCAGGAAAGATATAACGCTGTATAAAATCCACCGAGTTTCGCGCCTGCTCGTAGCGTTGGTCGGTGATGGTGATTGCCTGTATCAGCATTAACCCGTCCGGCTTTAACAAATCACTGCATTTCGCAAAGTAGTTGCTAAAGTACTTATGGCCTACAGCTTCGATCATTTCAATTGAAACCAGTTTGTCATACTGACCTTCCAGCTCGCGGTAGTCCTTCATGACTACGGTAATTTTGTCTTCGAGACCATGTTGCCTGACTAATTCTCTGGTGTAGTCGTGTTGCTGCTGCGAGATAGTGGTGGTGGTCACCCGGCATCCAAAGTGAGTTGCCGCGTGCAGCGCCATTCCCCCCCAGCCAGTGCCAATTTCAACCAGATGATCAGTAGATTTGAGTTCAAGCTTCTCACAAATCAGCTGTAATTTTGCCACTGAAGCTTCGTGCAGAGAGATATCTTTGCCATCAAAGTAAGCTGCCGAATACATCATTGAAGGATCAAGAAACAATTCGAAAAAATCATTACCCAGATCGTAGTGCGCGGATATATTTTTTCTTGAGCCTGTCAGACTATTGCGAGTGAATCGATTGAGGAGATTCAACGCTACCCGATTGCCGATGGATCTTTCACCATCCATGTTTTTAAGCGCTGTTATGTTAGATACAAAAAATCGTATTACCGCAAGCAAGTCAGGCGTGGTCCAGTGGGCATCCATAAACCCCTCAGCAGCTCCTACAACGCCGTTGAACGCAATAGCCGTGTAGCCAGCCGGATTCTGTAAATTGATAATCGCATTAACCGGCTGGAACTGACTACTTCCGGCTAGTTTAGTAGGTTGTGTACCTGCACCACTGCCAAAAGTATAGGAACTGCCATCAGGCTCATTAAGCACCAGGGTGCCGCGCTGCATCTTTTGCAAATGGCTGTGTACCAATGAGCGCGCCCAGCGTTGTGTTGTACTGGGCGCCGTACCTGCATCCATATTTCGACCCAACGCAAAAGCACTGGCCCAACGGTTAACACGAGACGGCAGGTTGGTTTGTGTAATACCGCCACGGTTATCCGCAGCATCGGTTTCGTTAGAGTTCATGGTCTCAGACATTGGCCATCAACACCCTGGGAAACCATTCGATCACTGTATATTGTGCAATTAACTGCTGCTTCATTATGCTTGGTCTTTTATTGTTTGGCCGGATGCGAAACGAAAGGCACCCGTTTGAATGATAGTCGCAGGGCTTGCCAGTAAATACCGATAGCCACTTTAGCTGTCATGAATGGATAGCAAAGCAGGATGCGATTAAGACTTGAGCCGGTTATTTCCACTCTGGAAAGCGTAACGCCGGCAGCAAACCTGCGTGACTCATGACTTCCATTGCTATCGCAATAGTTTTCGAGTGAATAGTGAAGAGTGTCGTCCGGTGGACTACCGCGCCAGCGATAGAACATATTCATGGGCATAAATGGCGAGACATGCAACGCCTTGTCAAAATCAATCTCGGTATCAGGATTATGGTTGCGTAAATCCAGCACATAGTGAGTCTTCTCGCTCCACGGAGTATTTGTCACCTCAATTAGCAAAGCTTCCAGACGCTCAGGTTCAACGTTTGAAAAGCAATAATAACAGCTGATCGGGTTAATGATGTAACCGAAATAGCGAAGATTAGTTAACAAACGGATCGCACCCTTGGGATAAAAGCCCAACGCTTTGTGAACTGCCGTTCTGACTGATTCATCCAGAGGCACATTCTCTGACTGTTCACTGCTATCAAGACTAATAAAATCACCACGACGAAACCGAGCTAACGCAAACCGATTGGTCGACCATAATCTGCTCTTCGACAGCACCTGATCTATTTCTGAAAGATCAAGGTACATCATGAAAACACGGTATCGAAACGCGTGCACCTTCGGCGAGAACCGCTTGTGCCACACGTTTCCAACAAAGATTGCACTATGCACTGGTAGTACTCTGACGGCTGCGCCTGGCGAGGTTTTCATTCACAGACGCTACGACTTTAAGCGCACTGTTAACGCCATCTTCATGGAAGCCACTGCCCCAGTAGGCTCCACAAAACCACGTACTGTGTGCCCCGGCAATTTCCTGCCAGCGTTGCTGTGCGGTCATACCGTCAAGTGTGAAAACCGGGTGACTATAAGAGTAGCGACCCAATACCCGGCTGTCATCGATACGACTACTCTGATTAAGACTGACGCAAAATGTACAGGGTGCCTCCAGTCCCTGCAGGATGTTCATATTGTAAGTGAGCCTGGGTACCGGTTCTGATGTCGCTGACTCTACCAAACGGTAGTTCCAGCTGGACCAGGCAAGCTTGCGATCGGGAAGCAAGGACTCATCCGTGTGCAGCACAACATCGTTTTCCTGATAGGGAATCGCTTCAAGTATCTGACGCTCAGTGTCGGTCACATCCGACAGCAGTTTCAAAGCCTGATCACTATGTGTTGCGACAATCAGTGCATCAAACACCTCCTGCGTTTGCATCGATTGGCTACTGCTATAGTCGATGATGACTTTCGTGTTATCACGGCTTATTCCGGAAAACACTGTATCGGTATGAATACGTTGTTCAAAGCGCTGAGTCAGTGGCGCAAGATAGGCTGCCGAACCTCCCACAATAGTATGCCATTGTGGGCGGTGCTTTATAGACAACAACCCGTGGTTCTTGAAAAATCG
>CALLLY010000169.1 GCA_938008205.1 uncultured Granulosicoccaceae bacterium | reverse complement strand
CATCCCCAACAACACAGAGTCACCACTTAACATCACCCTGGTTCAATCGCTTGCCAAAGGCAGCAAGCTGGACCTCATTATTCAGAAGGCCACTGAACTGGGGGTAAACCGCATTGTGCCGGTAACGGCGGAGCGTTCTGTGATGCAGATCGATGAAAAGCGATTGCAAAAACGCATGCACCACTGGCACGGTATTGCCATCAGTGCCTGTACTCAATGCGAACGCAGCATCATCCCTTTAATAGAAGCGCCTGTTGATACCAGCCAGTGGCTGGCCAGTAACCAGAGTCCCACACTAATGCTTCATCCAGGTGCGGATAACAGTGTCGGTACAGTCGACATCACGGGCAACTCCATCCAGTTACTGATCGGACCTGAGGGCGGATTCAGTGACAACGAGGTGCAGCAAGCCATCGACGCCAACATTGAGCCAGTAAGCTGCGGACCGCGTATTCTACGCACCGAAACTGCCGGCTTCACGGCAATTGCTATCCTGCAGGCACGTTTCGGCGATCTGTAAAACACAGGTCTCGCCACCGTAGATCTGTCGCACTGCCAGTCTTTCATCTTCTGTGAACCATTCGATTTTTTCCGCCAAATCTACCCACCAGAGCTTCTGTGTTTAGGCGCGATATATGCTCACAACCAATGCTTAGATAAACCGAATGACAAGTGGAATCGGTCACATTTTAGAAGCATTCTGAGATGTCGGTAGTTTGCTAACTACCTCACAAAAATTCCGCTCAAGGTTACTTGGTCACTGTCGCAAACAGGTTTTTGAATCTTTTCGAAGTAAAGCATTCGCTTCCATCGATAAGTGTCCGAATTTACTACTATTCCTGGAGGTAGTTACCCAATGTTGACGGAAGAACAAATCCTCAACGCGTCGGAAGACGATTACATGAACACCGAACAGCTGGACTTTTTTCGCCAGCGTTTGCTTGAGATGCGCCAGTCACTGACCGCACCTCACGAGACTGTAGACATCACCTCACTCGATGTTGAACGCGCAGCGGACGAATCAGACCGTGCCACGCAGGAAGAACAATACTGGATTCAGGTTCATATGAAAGAACGCGAAGCCATGCTGATCCGGGATATCGACAAAGCGATGCATCGCGTAAGAACCGGCGATTACGGATTCTGTGAAGACACAGGAGATGAGATCGGTATTGAAAGACTACTGATTCGTCCAACATCCAGATATACCGCAGAAGCCCAGGCCAGACGCGAACTGCAGATTCGACAGTACGCACCCGCAGCATAAGACAACCACGCTACCAGTGGTTGTCTATATCCCGGTAGCTTCTGAACACATACAAAGCTTTGTTGAAAAGCTTCAGAAAGATAATCGCAACAAATAGAGGTACTAACATCGCCGGCTACTCACAAGCCAGATAAAGTTCATTAGCGAGAGAACTGTCTCGCCATATGGCGGAATACCCGAGTGACTTGGCTAGTTCACAGGCTGGCGTGAAGTCTGGCACCAAATCATCATACTCCGCCATAAAAACCGGCTTGTTGTTCTCGACAAACACGCTTGCCGCGTTACACCAGTTATCGTAATAACAGTCTTCGGTTAACATCCAGTCAACATTACCAACCACATCTACTGCCATTTCCTCGGCATTCTTTAAGCCGATGGAAAGCCCGCGTGAATGCGCCTCATCAGCCAGCCAGCGGATATAAGCAATACTCTCATCAAGTGTCATCATAAAGTTGGTACCGATGTTCACAACATTGCCGTTGGCATCTCTTGATTCATAGTTGTGGGCATCGACATTGTCAGTTTCGATAGCATCAAATCCTTTGCTTTTGCAGATATCCATGCGCGCCTGCATGATTGGTGCGAACGCCTGAAAGTTACCGTAGTCCAGCCACACTTCGTCGACCAGATCTTCATACTGCTCACCCTGCACTGACTGTGGAAACAACGATGCATCAGAACGGAATGACTCTACGGTGCCCGCACTGAAGTAACAAATCAGCTTCACGCCACGCGCCTTGAGCTCCTGTATCTTCTCGATTGGCGCTTCTATATCAAGGTTATAGACATCCACATCAAAGCCAACATCTATCTCACCCTGCAACTGCCACTGCCAGGTAAGGTTGTCTGACGCTTTCGGCTGCCACCAACTTGTTGGCAATGCAGCATCCGGATTCCCGACTGTCGAGGTACTTCCCGGTACTGAAAGTTGCGGAGTTTCACTACAAGCGCTCAGCGCAAGCGCGCTAATTAAGAGCGCTTTGGTCGAGATATTTTTCATCCTAAACCACGAATCCTTAGCCATCATTATATTTCCCGTTCAGTCGTCTAGCGACAACTGAGCCTGAAGGACCCATCCAGTGAAAGCGGCAGGAACAACGTTTGAAAGCCATACTCCAAGGCAGTCGCACACACTGCAGCACGCTCTTGCGGGTAATCGATCACAGGCTGCAAAGCGTCACCGTTTTCATCAAACACCAGATACTCGGCATTGAATACCGGCTTGCCGTTTTCGATCATTGGCCGGTACCCCTCACATTCGTTGTACTGAAAACACTCTTCGTTGATTACCAGATCAAAGTAGTCCGCAAGCTCTACGATCAGCTCAACATTGTTTTTCAACGCAACAGCAAGATTTCTTTTGTGTGCTTCATTGGCCAGCACCTTCACAAACTGCTTTTGATCATCCAGGGTAAAACTGAACCCCGAATCAGCACTGGGTATCCAGCCATCAACATTGTCCAGTTCAACGCCATCACAGCCGATTTGCACAGCCATATCCATGCGATTGGCCATCAGCTTCGCAACCAGCGGGTCTTCGACGTCCAGCCACCGTTCACTCGGATAGTACTGATGTGGATTGCCAAGCGTTAGCTCAGCGAACAACGACGCATCCGGCCGCCACGGCTCATACGTACCTGCGGAGAAATAGCAGATCACTTTTCGACCCATATCGTGTAAAGGGGTAATCGAGTCCACACTCAGCTGCGCGAACATATCGACCACATAGACGTCGGCTTCATACTCGAGATTGACCGCTGCTGTACTGCCATTCAGTTGCCAGTTCCACGTCGTATCCGGCGTGAAGCGCACCCAGTCGCCATCGATAATGGGTTCACTGCCACTGTCGATAGACAGCGCTTTAGCACGCGCCAGATCGAGTTGAAGTTCAATAGTGTCAGTCGGCACCGTGGAAAGAATCGGGCCTGGTGTTCCATCGCCTCCACATGCACTCACCAACGCGCAGGTGAGCACCAAGGCGGAAAGTTTCCGAACCGTCTTGTACATTATTTCTCCGAAAAATAAGCCCGCAACTGTGAACGCGGGGTCAGCCAGTTAACGAACTAACGGCAGTTTTCAGAAAAAATAGACTGACAAGGGGTGTGACTGCATTAAGGTTTCTCGTGGTTGTGTCAGCAAACTGCACAAAGAAAACTGCGCTGCTGACGTGACACGACGATTGACCTTCTCTTATTAACCGGTGCCCATTCAGGTTAGGTGGCAGCCTGTTGCCCGGCACCGGTCGGCGCGCGGCAAGCCGCGCATAATTTACGGATTTTTCAAAGGGATTTGTGAACTCAGGACAGCTTGCCCTTGCGACTGAGGACCGTTTCCAGCGCACTTTGCCACAGTGTGTAGTACTGATCACTGTCAACAATTGAAGATGACTTTTCAAACTCGGCAATATGGGTACTCAATTCATCTGCCCATTCACTCCAGGTGAACACCCCGGATTCGTTTAGCTGCACAGCCATCGCAAAGGTTTTGGCTTGCCACGGCGACGCGAAAACCGGTTCGCCATTGGCAGTGGGCATAGAAGAAAATCGGCTGGTATCCATGGCTATGCGTCCAGGTTCTGAAGTGAAGCGATATGCTGTTGCAGGCTGATGAGATAGGGTTCGAATAAATCCAGATGCACGCTGTCACCTTGTCGTGCGGCATCGCTCCACAGTGAATCCGCTGAAAATTTCACACAGTACAAATGCTGCGGCTGTTTTTTACCGGTGGCCGCATGTTCGTCTGCAAATATATGCGACCCGTAGTGGCTGACAATACGACCGGCTTTGCCTTTCACATAGGTTGGAGCGCGAGTATGCATTGTGGTGTTGTCGGTATTGACCACCACGGTATCGCCCACACTAAAGAGCGCCGGCGCTGCATCGTCAAGTTCAGTCGGGCCACCCGAGCCAATTATTTCATCAACTCTCCGGGGGGTTGCTGCCGTCAGCGGTGTCGGGCTGTCACTTTTTCCGCTTTGCAGTTCCTGCTCGGTAACCATGCCATGCTCTACCAGCAAAATCTCCAGTCCGTGCAGCCAGTGCTCGTAGTAACTACCGGCCAGATACTCGGCCGGGTCGGCACGTTCTCTGGCAAATCTCGACTGATCAAGATTCCATTGCCCCAGCATTCCGCAGGCAAGCGTCATGGCAAACACCTTTTCCTCCCACGCATGAACAAAATTTTCCTGCTGAGAGTAATCAACTTCACCAAAGCCGTGCTTACCACCCAGATCGTGCGCGCCGTTCATTAGCGGCTCGCACTCAGCACATCTACCCCAATCATAGAGTCACGGGTCACCAGCTCTGCTAACTGACTTTCAGAATAATCTTCCGTTCCCTGCGGTCGCATTGGCAATACCAGATAGCGAATCTCTGCGGTGGAATCCCACACTTTGACTTCAACCTCGTGTGCCAGTGCCACACCGAATTCCTGCAGCACTTCGCGAGGTTCTGAAACCGCACGCGCGCGGTAACTGGATGCCTTATACCAGGCGGGCGGCAAACCCAGCACCGGCCACGGGTAGCAAGAGCACAAGGTGCAGACCACCATGTTGTGGACGCTTGCGGTGTTTTCTACACAAACCATATGCTCACCCTGGCGCCCGCCAAAACCCAGTGTCGCTATAGCGGCGGTGGCATCTTCCAGCAGCATTTGCTTAAAGCTCTCATCAGTCCACGCCCGCGCTACTACAGCGGCTCCGTTTTTTGGACCGACACGATGTTCATAGGTATCCACCAGCTTATCGAGTGATTGAGGATCAACCAGCTTCTTTTCGATCAACAGCGATTCAAGCTTCTTAACGCGTTCTTCAATTTCAGAAGCCGGCGCGTGGTGGTGGTGATTTGAAGGAAGATCGCCCATATGCTTTCGTATCTTTGAACAAGCCAGTCTTTAGGATACACAGATCCGCGTCTTTGTCGCAATCAACAGGCTTGCGCCTTCGCGGTACACTCTCTTTTACAAACCGACACCGAGTTATTATGAACAAATTTCTGCTGCTGCTTCTCCTGCTGGCTATCGCCTTTACCGCGTTCCTGTTCATTCAGGCTAAAGCGTCGGCGAAACAGCCATCGCCACAACTCAGTGACGGCACCCTGCCCGCCTGCCCCGACAAACCAAACTGCGTCTCCAGCGTGGTCGTACCCGGCGACTCACATTACATCGACGCTATTTCAGCGCCACAAATCACCATGCAGCAGATGCAGGAGCTGGTCGAAAAAGACGGCGGCACGATTGTTCAG
>CALLLY010000168.1 GCA_938008205.1 uncultured Granulosicoccaceae bacterium | reverse complement strand
TTTCTGGTTTTAGACGAATGATAGCTGCCGCTAGAAACCACAACTGGAGACTGGTTGCGATAGAGGCTCAGGATAGCAAATGGTTTAACCAGGTAGGCAATCGCAGCAGCCGTTTAGTGCGTCGATTGAAGGTGTTAGCCTAATTCTATTGGAAAACAGGTATTCTATTGGAAGATCAAGGGCTACCGAAAATAGCGTAACCCTTTGATTTGTATGGCTCCCCGAGACGGGCTCGAACCGCCGACCCAGTGATTAACAGTCACTTGCTCTACCAACTGAGCTATCGGGGAATGGCAAGAGCGGAATTTTAGCGTTGCTCCGGCTGATCGTCAACCTGATTTTTGTTTTATTCGATACTTGATCAGCCGGAAAGCAGGTCACCCATTCTCTGCATGGCTTTCTCGAGGCTTCCCATATCAGTAGCAAATGACAGCCTTGCATGGCCTTCTGTGCCAAAAGCCGAGCCGGGAACGATCGCAACACCTGCTTTATCCAGCACGTAAGAACAAAACTCCACGTCGTTTTTGACGGTGTTGTTGCGGTCGATAGCACCTTGCACGTTGGGGAATACGTAGAATGTGCCGTCACCTGAAATGCAGTCTACGCCTGTCATGTTGTTGAGGGATTCCACCACAAAGTCGTGTCGCTGTTTAAAGGCGGTGAGCATGGGCACCAGGCAATCGTTGCCGCCGGTGAGTGCCGCAGTCGAGGCCCATTGCGATACCGAAGTTGGGTTGCTGGTACTTTGCGACTGGATTTTTTTCATGGCGTTGATCACCGGCTCCGGACCGGCCGCATAGCCAATGCGCCAGCCCGTCATGGCGTAGGCCTTGGACACACCGTTGAGTACCACGGTTTGGTCGGTGAGGTCGGGGCAGGCGTTGAGGATGTTTGAGAAGCCGTCTGCGCCCCAGACAATGTGTTCGTACATGTCATCGGTGGCGATGACTACATCAGGGTATTTTTTCAGTACCTCGCCAAGTGCCGCGAGCTCCTGCCGGTTGTATGCCTTGCCGCTCGGGTTCGACGGGCTGTTCAGTACCACCATTCGGGTCTTGGGGGTGATTGCCGCATCGAGTTGTTCTGCGGTGAGTTTGAATGCCTGCGCCTGGCTGGTTTCAGCGAAAACCGGCGTGGCCCCCGCCAGCAGCACAATGTCCGGATACGACACCCAGTAAGGGGTAGGAATCACCACCTCATCGCCTTCGTTCAATACCGCCTGCGCAAGGTTATAAAAACTGTGCTTGCCACCACAGGACACCAGCACCTGACTGGTCTGATAGTCGAGCTGATTATCTGATTTGAATTTATCAACAATCGCCTCTTTCAGCGGTGCGATTCCGTCGACAACGGTGTACTTGGTTTGGCCCTTGTTGATCGCATCAATGGCGGCTTTTTTAATATGGTCGGGTGTATCAAAGTCTGGCTCGCCCGCGCCTAAGCCAATAACGTCGCGGCCCTGCGCCCGCAGTTCTGCGGCCAGCGCCGTCACTGCCATGGTGGGTGACGGCTTAACCTTGCTGAGCTTACTGGCAATTTGGATTGTCACTGAAAGGTTCTCTGATAATTTGGTTTGGGGGATATTACACCACAGGTGGCCACGGTTACTCACTATAAAGCGGTCTGTCTGGCAGGCAGGGGTAGTGGAGCGGGTAATGGCGCATGCAGACGTCTGGCATGAGCGGTTGTCGCAAGAGGCCTGTGGTGAAATACCGCGGTTAGCCTCGCTCACGTGTCGGGTTTTCTGATGCACCCTGCCAGGTGATGATTTTTACATCACACTCAGGGCCGGCTTACAAAATTCGCTGTGAATGCGAGGCGCTGCACGATATTCTGCGCAGGTGATTCAACCTCCAGGGTCTGTGGCTATGTCGCGATCGTTCAGTATCGAGAACAAATTCGAACCCGCCGGTGATCAGCCCACCGCGATTGCCTCGCTAATTGACGGGCTGGAGTCCGGGCTCGCCTTTCAAACCCTGCTGGGTGTTACCGGTTCCGGTAAAACCTTTACGGTGGCTAACGTGATCGAGCAACAGCAGCGGCCCGCGATTGTACTTGCTCCCAACAAAACGCTGGCCGCACAGCTGTACGGTGAGATGAAAGAGTTCTTTCCCAACAATGCGGTGGAGTACTTTGTCTCTTACTACGATTACTATCAGCCGGAAGCCTATGTGGTGGCATCCGATACTTTTATTGAGAAAGATTCTTCGGTCAACGATCACATAGAGCAGATGCGTTTGTCTGCCACCAAGGCATTGTTTGAAAGGCGCGACGTGATCATTGTGGCAACCGTGTCGGCAATCTACGGTCTGGGTGATCCGCAGGCTTATCACAAAATGGTGCTGCATCTGGAACGCGGTAACGTGATTGATCAGCGCGACATTCTGCGGCGGCTGGCAGAGCTGCAATACACGCGCAATGATATGGAGTTAACTCGTGGCCGTTACCGTGTACGCGGTGAAATTATTGATGTGCACGCAGCAGAATCAGACAGAGAAGCCATCCGCATCGA
>CALLLY010000167.1 GCA_938008205.1 uncultured Granulosicoccaceae bacterium | reverse complement strand
CTTTCGACGTTACCTGTGCGGTACTGGAGTGACATCCGCACAATGGTATCGTCAGCGGGTTAGGACTTCCAGCGATCATCCTTCACGATGGCGTCACAGCGGTTACCCGACACTTCAAGTTCGAGCGATGTACCGGGCTTTGCGACATTAACAGAGAGCATAGCGAACAACAGGTTAGCCTCGTGTTTGGGTGAATATGCACAGCTGCTCGCGAACCCGACCACCGAACCGTTTTCCAGCACCGGCCACCGCTCGCGCAGACCCGGCAGCGGGTTGCCCGGTACCATCAAATGACACAGGCGCTTTTTAACCCCCTGCTGTTGCAGTGCCTGCACCGACTCACGCGCCATGTAGGCGGCAGGTTTATCGAGATGCATATAGCGTTCAAACCCACACTCAAGCACGTGATCATCGTGAGTCATATCACTGCCGTAGGATTTCAAACCGGTCTCTAACCGTTCGATCAGATTCGGCGAGCCCGCACGCACCTGATACTTCTGGCCGGCCGCCCACACAGCATCCCAGAGCGCCAGTCCATCAGCACTGTTTTGCAGATAAATTTCAAAACCGCCCTGTCCGCTCCAGCCGGAGCGGGCGAGAACCACATCGGTTCCGGCGATGTTGGTTTCGATGAAGCGAAAAAATCGAATATCGCGGACATGCTCACCCAGCAGATCTGCCATCAGATCATCGGCCTTCGGACCCTGCACCGCCAGCGGACTCACATCCGGCTCGAAGACTTTTACCTCCATGCCACGACCGTAAGCAATGCCTTTTACCCACAGCAACACGTCGGAGTCGGCGATGGATATCCAGAAGCGGTCTTGCGCCAGGCGCAGAATAATCGGATCGTTGACAACCAGGCCATCCTGATCGGCAAGCGGCGCGTACACACACTGGCCGACTTCACAGGGAGCAATATGCCGCGGGGTGATGAGCTCTACCAACTCCAGCGCGTCTGGCCCGACCACTTCAACCTGCCGTTCTGCAGCAACATCCCACACCTGCACATTGGCACAAAGGTGCTGGTATTCATCGAGGGTGTCGGTGTAGTTAACCGGCAACACCATGCGGTTGTACACGGTGTAACTTTTAATGCCCTGTTCGCGAACACGCGCCTCAAACGGCGTGACACGCAATCGGGGGGAGAGTACCAGTTCAACCGGATTCATAAGCTGGGCCCTGACATACTAAAGACTGTTTACTGAATTTTTGTGCGTTATACCTGAGCGCAACGGCGCTTGCTTCCACTGTGGCGGGCTTAAGACTACACTTGCCGCAGCTAACATATACTTACCGCAACCGCCAACGGAGTCGAATTCAATTGTTCTACACCACCGACACTCGCAAACATGGACTGAAGTTCGACCCGTTCAAAGCCCTGGTGGTTCCCAGACCCATCGGCTGGGTATCTACAATGAATGAGAATGGACATGCCAACCTGGCACCGTTCAGCTTTTTTAATGCGATTTCAGACTCTCCACCAATGCTGATGTTTTCCGTGGCCAACGGTAAAGATACCGTGAACAATATTATGGCCACCAAAGAGTGCACCTGCTCTTTTGCATCCAACGCGCTGGTCGATGAAATGAACTTGAGCAGCGCCGCCGTCACCAGCGAAATCAGCGAATTTACGCTGGGCAATATTGAAACCGCTGAGTCAGAGCTGGTAAAACCGGCACGAGTTGCAAACAGCCCCGCCGCATTTGAATGCAAGTTATGGAAAACGATAGAACTTCCACTGGTTGAAGGGCGCAGTGGCTACACCACGATTATTGTGCACGTGGCGGGGGTGTATATTGACGACACCTACGTTAAGGACGGTCTGGTTGATGTTGCCGCCATGCAGCCACTGGCAAGACTCGGCTATATGGATTACGCGGTGATTAACGAAGATAACATGTTCAGCCTTAACCGACCGGAAGTCGATGAAAGCGGCACCAAGGCCACATTAAAGAGCGGCCCATGGGATGGCGTTTACAAGTAAACCCTGCGCGAAACAGCTGCCGCGCATCTATTTTTTAGCCTTTTGCACCACTGGCGCGCAATACCGCGGCAACCGCTTCAACCACACCCGCATCGCGCGGGTGTGCGCTGCTTTCCAGTAACTGCAACGCTGTAGAACCACCATAAATACCGGCAATCGAATTAACATCTGCACCGGCCGAGACCAACAAACGGCACAGTGCCTCGGCGTTGTATGGTGATACCTGTCTTTGCGTTTCAACACCATTGGCACCAAGGTAGTGCAGTAAGGTAGCCTGGTGACCGTAGGCCGATTTTTGCGTCACAAGCGTGGTGTCTGCATCAATCATTGTCTTCAGCACGTCAAGCTCACCGTGCATTAACGCATCGACAGCACTTTCAAACCGCTGATCTACGTTACCTTGCACCTGCTCCCAACCTGCAAAGCCATACTCACGCGCCATACTGTGCCTTGATTCATCCTCAGTTAACGAATGATCAAATATTTCTGCAGCAGGCCTGCCAATTAAACCCGGACACCAACATGCCAGATGAAAGATCACTGCAGGGTCTGCCGACGCATGGCCCTTTAACAGATTGTGAGCCTGCATAGACAGGAGCTCACGGATGCTTAGCTGCCCGTGTGGCCGCGCCAGCACCTCTTGATGTAACTGCCTGACAGCAGATATCTGATCAGCGATGTAGTAGCTCATATTAGTTTTCCATCGTTATGCCCTAATCCTGATTATGCAGTAATTCGCATGCACTGGCAGTGGTAAGTAGTTGCTTCAATAGATCAACCGTCACACGCTGATCGGTGAGTTTGTCACGCCAGTAGCGCGCCGGACGCAT
>CALLLY010000166.1 GCA_938008205.1 uncultured Granulosicoccaceae bacterium | reverse complement strand
CGAAGGTTTACTGACGGATTATTGGCGTCACGCGGGTTGAAGTAATCATTGATATAGCAGCTTGGAAGAATCAGTGGCATTTAACTCGCAAGCACAAGACACAGGATTGTTGCGCTTTCTGCCGATAAGGCTGGTAAGCGCAACTTATTAGCTATTTGTGGTAACATTTCGGGTTTGCCGCGGACGACTCAGTCCGGGCCATGCCCGTTCGGAAAATTACATGACTTTACTCGGGTCCGGCTTTGCTTCGGGCCTGTAGCGGAACACATTACTTTCATTTCTTTTTGGAGCATCCAATGGCAACAGATCGTGTTGCGCCCGGTCAGGATGGAAATCCTGGTGGGGTAGATAAGAAGCGGCGGCGTTTGTTAACCCGGACGGCCGGAGTTGTCGGTGCGGCGGGAGCACTGGCAATGGTGGTACCTTTTGTATCATCCATGTCGCCGAGTGCACGTGCACGTGCTGCAGGCGCACCGGTTGAGGTTGATATCAGCAAGCTGGAGCCGGGCCAGCGTGTCATTGTTGAGTGGCGCGGAAAGCCGGTTTGGGTTTTAAAGCGCACACCGGAACTGCTCGGTAGCCTGCAAAAGGTCGAAGGCGATCTTAGTGATCCTGACTCTGAAGATTCCGATCAGCCGGAATACGCCCAAAACGAATTCCGCTCTTACGAAGACAGACAGGAAATCCTTGTGATGGTCGGGATTTGTACTCATCTTGGTTGCTCTCCAACGTTCCGACCTGAAATCGCCCCGGCAGACCTGGGTGATGACTGGCAGGGCGGGTTTTTCTGTCCGTGTCATGGATCGCGCTTCGATATCGCCGGTCGCGTTTACAAGGGTATGCCTGCTCCTACCAACCTGGAAGTACCGCCGTACTATTTCATGACTGAAAACCGCGTCTTGGTTGGCGACAGCGGAGGGCAAGCCTGATGAGTAAAGCATCTGACCTGCTTTCGTGGATCGACGAACGTATCCCGCTGACAAATACCTGGGATAAACACGTCGGCAAATACTACGCGCCGAAAAACTTTAACTTTTGGTACTACTTCGGTTCTCTTGCGCTACTGGTGCTGGTGCTGCAAATTGTGACCGGCATTTTCCTCACCATGAACTACAAAGCCGACGGCGATCTCGCCTTTAAGTCGGTCGAGTACATCATGCGTGATGTGAACTGGGGCTGGCTGATTCGCTATATGCACTCAACCGGTGCTTCGATGTTTTTTGTTGTGGTGTACCTGCACATGATGCGCGGCATTATGTACGGTTCGTACAAAAAGCCTCGTGAGTTGCTGTGGATATTCGGCATGCTGATTTATCTGGTGCTGATGGCTGAAGCATTCATGGGTTACCTGCTGCCCTGGGGGCAGATGTCGTTCTGGGGTGCCCAGGTTATTATTTCTCTGTTTGGTGCGATTCCGTTCGTGGGTGATGCAATCACGCTGTGGCTGCGTGGTGACTTCGTTGTCGCCGATTCCACGCTGAACCGCTTCTTCGCTCTGCATGTGATAGCGATGCCGCTGGTGCTGATCGGCCTTGTGTTTGTGCATATTGTGGCACTGCATGAAGTCGGATCTAACAACCCCGACGGTATCGATATCAAGAAAAACAAGGGTGCAGACGGCATCCCTGTGGATGGGATTCCCTTCCACCCTTACTACACTGTGAAAGATCTGGTTGGTGTGGTGGTCTTTTTTATCGTATTTTTTGCGATTGTATTCTTTGCACCGGAAATGGGTGGCTACTTCCTCGAACATGCCAACTACATTCCGGCGGATCCGTTGAAGACTCCAGAACATATAGCGCCGGTCTGGTACTTCACGCCGTTCTACGCAATTCTTCGAGCAATGCCTGATAAGCTGATGGGTGTTATCGCGATGTTCTCTGCGATTGCTGTGTTGTTTTTCCTGCCCTGGATCGATCGCAGTCCGGTGCGGTCAATCCGCTACCGCTCAATGGCCTATAAAATCATTTTGATGGCCTTTGTCGTGGCTTTCATCGTTCTTGGCTATTACGGTATGCAGCCGGTGACAACGGCGGGTACCTGGATTTCACGGCTTTGCTCATTGATTTACTTTGGATTCTTCGTAGCGCTCTGGTTCATCAGTAAAGATGAAAATACCAAGCCGGTACCAGAGAGGGTGACATACTGATGAAACTATTCAGACAATTACTGACCACCTCCCTGGTTGCTGCAACACTGGTTACTTCAGGTGGCGTAGCGATTGCCGCTGGCGGTGGTGCCGAGCTTGAGCATTTCACACCGGTGCGAACCGACAAGGCATTGCAGCGCGGTGCTAAAGTGTTCGTCAACTACTGTATGGGATGCCACACAGCTGATTACCATCGCTACTCGCACTTTGCCAGAGATGCGGGGTTGTCGGAGCAGGCGGTAGTCGACAATCTCATTTTCACCACTGATGCCGACGGTGAGCCGAGCAAGGTCGGATCACTGATGGAAAGCAATATGACTAAAGAGTACGGCAAGGAGGCTTTTGGTGCGGTGCCGCCCAATCTGGCGTTAACAGCCAGATCTCGTGGTGTCGACTGGCTTTATACCTACATGAAGTCTTTCTACCTTGACGAATCTCGTCCGCTGGGTGCCAACAACGTGGTGTATCCGGCCGTTGGTATGCCGCACGTTCTCGCGGATTTGCAGGGCTGGCAGCAGCTGGTGCACGAAACCGATGACGAAGGTCACGAGAAAAATGTGCTGAAACCATTGACCGCCGGCACACTTTCCCCTGATGAATACGATCAAACGATCACCGATCTGGTAAGCTTCCTCGATTACCTCGGTGATCCGAATCGCGAAGCGCGGCATTCGCTGGGGATAAAAGTCATGTTATTTCTGTTGGTATTCCTGGTTCTGGCTGTGTTGCTGAAGAAGGAATACTGGAAAGATATTCCTCATAACACTTGAGTTGTGAGGAAGATCGAGCTCATGCAGCTACTACGTATTAATTTGGAGAAACTGTGACCGCGCCAGTTACACGCCGTTCCGTGATGACACTGTACTCGGATCCGAGCTCGATCTTTAGCCACCGTGTTCGAATTGTTCTGTTTGAAAAAGACATCACTGTCGAGATCGAAGACGTCGATCCCGACAACAAGCCCGATGATCTGCTTCATCTGAATCCCTACAACACGGTGCCAACTCTGGTTGACCGCGACCTGGTGTTATACGACTCCAGGGTGGTTGCTGAGTATCTTGATGAGAGATTTCCGCACCCGCCACTGATGCCTGTTGATCCGGTCTCCCGCGCCAGATCGCGTCTGGCGTTGTATCGCATCGAAAAAGACTGGTACGACCTCATCCCGATCATTGAAGGCAGCGATTCCAAAAAAGCCGAGGCAGCTCGGCTTGCGCTGCGAGACTCTCTGGTCGACTCGTCAGAAGTTTTTGCGCTTAAAGAGTTCTTTTTGAGCGACGAATACTCACTGGTCGATGCCACCGTTGCTCCAATGTTGTGGCGCCTTAAGCATTATGGCGTTGAATTACCGGATACGGCCGGCGCTGTCACGAAATATGCAAAGCGGTTATTTGACCGGGAAGGATTTCAACTGAGCCTCACTGAAAGTGAGCGAGAAATGCGATAGCCAATTCAAGTGACCTCCGACAATGACAATACGGGCGACGATTCGCCCAAGATGACGTCCAGTCAGCCGTACCTAATCCGCGCTATCTATGAGTGGATTGTTGACAACAACTTGACGCCGTATTTAATGGTTGATGGTACTCGCAAGGGGGCAATTGTCCCTGAAGATTACCTCGACGATCAGGGCAGGATTATTCTCAATATCAGCCCCAGTGCCACTAGTGAACTGCTGATGACCAACGAAGAGGTCACGTTCAATGCGCGCTTCAGTGGTCAGGCGATTGGCATAGTGGTGCCTACCTACTGCGTGAAAGCGATTTATGCGCGCGAGAATGGCCAGGGAATGATGTTTAACGATGAGGGTAACGAGGATACTTCTGAAGAAAGCGTGCGCAGGAAAAAACGAGCCATGCTTGAGTCTGTGAGTAGTGGAGCCAGCGGTGACTCTGCTCCATCTTCAGAAAGTACTGACGATGCCGGTGATTCACCGCCTGATAAAAAACCGCCAGCCGGAAAAGGTCGCAAAGGGCCTAACCTGAAAGTGGTTAAGTAGCTTACGCGCGTTAATCTTTCAGAGCGGTGAATCGAATGCCGCTTTTATCCACTGACTGCCCGCCTCAGTAGTAACCACGGCATCAAAGCGGCAAGGAGATTCTGTTTGCCTGTGTTTTTGCAGGTACTGCAGTGCGGTTAGCGCGATTTTTCGTTGCTTGGCCGGGGTGATGCTCACTTCCGCTCCGCCGTAGTTATTACTCTTTCTGTATCTGACTTCCACAAACACCAGTGTGTCGTGCTCACGCATGATTAGATCAATCTCACCATGGCGTGAATGGTAGTTGCTCTCCACCAGCACCAGTCCCTGGCTTTGCAGATAATTAGAGGCTATCGACTCGTGTTTATCCCCAGTGGCCTTTTTATCTGACACTTCTACTTACCACTTAGATATCACTTTCCAAAAGCGGTGGCAGGCTGGCCTCTATAGGTATGGCGTTAGAGATTTTTGCCGGTGCGCCCTCTACAAACTCTGCCCATTGAAGTCTGCGCTGGATTCTATTGCCCTGCGTTAATGACAGGTCACCGGTTTTACCGCTTACGCTATATAGCGCGTCCAGTCTCATTTGTTCCAGTTCTTTGTGCAGCGTGTAGGCGTCCATTCCAAGTGCGGTAAGTCGCGAGAAACCGGGTGAGTCGTCAGGCTGGTGCTGCAGAATAGACTGGTAAACGGCACTGTTCTGGTTGGCGTCTGTGAGTAGCCAGGGAATCTCGTTGTATCGAACGCCGGTCAGGTCGCCATCGGCCTTTGTGTCTACCTCACCGGAGAACACCATAGCGGTACTGAGTAGTGGAATGTCTCCGGCGCGATGGAATTTCAGTTGCGGTCTCAGTAGTCTGGCCTGCTCTGAGTCGACGGCCATAAATATTACATCGATGTCGTCGCGTATGGCGGGTTCGAATTCTAATTTCGTATCGAGCAACTCTTCAAGGCGTCTTTTACGGGCATTGCTTGAGTCAAGTGCCAGCAGCTTGCGCAGTTGTTGTGAGTAGTCGTAAGTGTCTTGTTCAATAATCTCGGCACCGATAACCGTGCCGCCTGATTCAGTGAAGCGCAGGTCAAAGGCGTTAGCCAGACGTTGTGCCAGCGGCGAGTCGGAATTAACGACCAGTGCTTTTTTATAATTAGTGCTGGCTGCAAAGTTGGCGACATCTCTTGCTTCATCTTCCGGCAGCAACCCGAATTGATAGAGGTTGCTGTGGCCGGGTATGTCTTCACCAATATAGTTCAGTGACAAGGTAGGTACTGAAATTTGATTGGTGGCGGCAAGGTTGACGACAGCGGATTTGCTTAAGGGGCCGATGATCAGTGAAGCGCCTTCAGCGGCTGCCAGTTGATACTGTTCTATAGCTTTTGCGGTATCGCTTTGCGTGTCGTAAACCTTAACAAAAGCGATCGCACCGTCGGCATAGTGTGCGGCGGTGAAGCCGGTTTTTATAGCCGCACCCAGTTCACTGAACTGACCTGTCAGCGGAAGCAACAGTGCTATCTGTCCTGAGGTAATCGATGTTGAGTTACTCAGTTGTGCAGGAGCCACATCGCCAGTCTGATTGACGGTGGCGGCAGGATGATCGCCATATCTGTTTCGCCACAGCGCCTGTCTGCGTGCAAAGCTGTTGGCATCCATGCTTCCCTGCGAGCGTGCCAGCAAAGCGTATTCTATCCAGCCGCGGTAGATTGGCCCGGCCGGTGTTCTGGCCATGGATTGCAATCCGTTGTTATCCAGGCTTTGCAACATTTCCCAGATGCGTGTGTGGTTTTGTTGTTGTAACTGCGGGTCTTGTACGCCGGCTTCGAGTTGTAATCGGGCTTTCAGCGCTTTGGCCGGATCGTTTAATTGCTGGAAGGCTCTGGCCTGAATTTCGAGGGTGCGTGTTTTAACGGTGGTATCTGTCAGGCTTCTCGGGTCTGGCAGGCGTTCGATGGCCTGTTGCGGGTTGCGTTGTGCGATTGCAAAGTAGGCAAGCACAATGTCACGTCGTTGTTGCAGTGGTTCGGATGCCATTGTGGCAGGCAACGCAGAGAACATTCTTGCGCCATCGTTGTACAGTTCATTGTCGAAATACAACTCTGCTGCGACTAATTGATATTGTTGTTTGGCCAGTGGATCAGTAGTGAGACTTGAGAGCTGTCCGTAGACATGGGCTGCCTGCACCTGATCGCCACTGTTAAGTAGAGTTTGTGCGAGTTCCGGTGTCGGCTTTCGTGCCTGCACGGCAGGCGTGTTGTCGGTTGTTACGCGCTGTTTGCCGCAACCGGTGGTGAGTAGAGCGCTGCCCAGTAGTGCCAGTGCGGTCATTCTCAGCAGTGGTGAAAACACTTGGGTCACTCCCGTTGGAATTGTGTTCATGTGCAACCTGTTGATGGTTGATCTGTCGAGTGTAAGGCCGGATTCATGAATGACGCCTGATTGAGTCATTTGTTGTGTTTGGTCCGGCGAGGCAATCCCCGGGCCGGTGATAATAACCGGCAACAGCACAATGAATCCCGAAGTGCTGTTCAAGCCTTGCTCTGTGCATTGTACTATGACTTATGAATAAAAATGCTGCGTTAAAGAAAGGTGTCCTGTACGTGATTGCCACGCCAATAGGCAACCTTGCAGATCTGTCCGCGCGCATGCGCGATACCATGCAGCAGGTGGATGTGTTGTATGCCGAAGACACCCGGCATACCGGCAAGCTGTGTCGTGAGCTGGGTATTAGTCCGCTGATGCGCTCGCTGCACGATCACAATGAAACCGATAGGGTTCAGGAGGTGCTTGATCGATTGCGCGCCGGTGAGACGCTTGGTCTGGTGTCAGACGCTGGTACCCCGCTGATCAGTGATCCCGGTTATCGCCTGGTGGCTGCTTGCCACCGGGAGTCTATTCAGGTGAGCCCGATACCTGGCCCCAGTGCTGTTATTACCGCGTTGTCTGTGTGTGGATTACCAACGGATCGGTTCGGTTTTTACGGGTTCCTGCCGGCTCGTTCGGTGGCTCGACGCGAGTTGCTGGCCACCGTCGCTAATGCAACTGCGACCAGTGTGTTCTTTGAATCCAAGCATCGCCTGCTTGATTCATTAAGTGATATCAGTGAGGTGCTGGGGGTTGATCGCAGGATCTGTATAGCCCGCGAGCTGAGTAAAACCTTTGAAACTATCGTGCAGGATACAGCAGGCGTGTTGCTTGAAAGAGTGCGGGAGAATGCCAACTGGCAAAAGGGTGAATTTGTTCTGGTGGTTGGCGGTGCGCCAGCCGTTGTGGCTGAGTTTTCCGGCCAGGTGCAGTCATTGTTGCTGGCAATCGCCAGAGAAGTCGCGCCTAAGAAAGCAGTGGCGATTGTTGCTGAACATTCAGGGCTTGATAAAAAAATGCTCTACGACTGGCTGGTTGAGCAGAAAAACGCCTGAAGCTTTGCGCAAACGTTAATTGGCGTCTAAAAAAAGAGTGGAAGTTGGCCGTAAGCCGGGTTCTGTCGTGGACAGTCATTCATCTGGAATGCATGTCACCATGCACTTCAAGCGATCTACCCGGAAGCACCGCGGGCCACGGCATTGCTTCCCTATTTGATCTTGCTCCGAGTGGGGTTTACCTTGCCATCGAATGTTGCCACCGATGCGGTGCGCTCTTACCGCACCCTTTCACCCTTACCGTCTACCGAAGTAGCTTAGGCGGTCTGCTCTCTGCTGCACTTTCCGTGGGTTCACACCCCCCAGGCGTTACCTGGCACTCTGCCCGTTGGAGCCCGGACTTTCCTCTGCATATTGCAGCGACTGTCTGGCCAACTTCCGGGACGGATGCTAGCTGGAAACCGCCGGATTAGCGAGAGAAAACTCACTGCCACAGAGCGTTTACTAACCACAGATTTTTCAATGTGTCGAGAACGATACGATTACTGAAGTGAATTCTTTGTTTTTCTCCGTAACCCGCTGATTTTAAAGACGCTGCAAATTCCGGCGCTTGAACTGCACGCTAACTCATTGTCCTCGCTGAATTTTTTCGACAAAAACAACGCCGGTAACTTGTAACTGATAGCTGCTGTGGTAAAGTTGTGGCTTATCCGATCGGTCATGTGGTGAAAAGTGGATCGAAAGGGGGTAATCATCTGAAACGGCTTCCATGCTTCTTGGCAAAACCAACATAACGCTTGATACGAAGGGGCGAATTGCTATCCCTGCGCGCTATCGCGAGCAGTTGGTTGACGTGTGTGATGGAAAACTGGTGGTTGCGCTCAATCCAATAGACAGCTGTCTGAATATTTACCCGCACGGTGAATGGCTGAAGTGCATGCGCAAAATGGATCAGGTGCAAAACAAGTCGCACGATTTTCGGGAGTTGCAGCGGGTGATCTATGCCTTTGCCAATGAGGTCGATATGGATGGCAGCGGACGAGTGTTGATTCCGCAGGAATTGAGAGAGCAGGTCGGGTTGCAAAAGAATGCAGTCCTGGTCGGGCACAACGACAAGTTTGAGCTTTGGGGTGAAGAGGATTGGTTACGTGTCAGCAAAGAAGGCACGGAAAAATTGTTGCAGTCGATGCGTTCGCAAACGGACCGGCCTGACATTGGGTTTACGATGTAATGGCTGCTGACCATATCTCTGTATTGCGCAGCGAGGCTGTTGCCGCGTTAGCTATTCATAGAGATGGATTTTACGTCGATGCAACCTACGGTCGCGGTGGTCATAGTCGTTCGATACTTTCGGCGCTGGGTGATGAAGGGCGTCTGATGGCAATGGATTGCGACAGCGACGCTATTGCGCATGCACAACAACACTTTGGTGACGACAAGCGATTTTCAATTGTGCACTGCAACTACAGTGAGATTGCACAGGCACTGGTGGAAAGTGAGTCGCCTGACTCTATCGACGGTGTGTTGTTTGATTTGGGTGTGTCTTCGCCACAGCTTGATCAGGCAGAGCGCGGATTTAGTTTTGATCGTGATGGTCCGCTTGACATGCGAATGGATCAAACGCGTGGTGAGCCAGTATCTCAATGGCTCGCTACTGCTTCACAGGAAGAGCTGGCTGAGGTGTTTCGTACTTACGGTGAAGAACGTTATGCCAAACGGATTGCTGCAAAAGTGATTGAAGTCGTTGAGCAGCGACCGGTTACTGGTACAGCAGATCTCGCAGAGATCATCAAACAGGCCCATCCCCGATGGGAAAAGCACAAACATCCTGCAACGCGATGTTTTCAGGCGTTGAGAATTTTTATTAACAGAGAGTTAGACAGTTTGAAAGTGGCGCTTGATGCCTGCATTAATCTGATCAAACCTGGCGGGCGCCTGGTAGTGATCAGCTTTCATTCGCTGGAAGACAGAATCGTTAAGCGTTTTATTAAAGGCGCTGAAGATCGTGTAGACCTGCCCAGAGGATTGCCGGTTGTGCAGCCGATTGCCAGTGCACCTTTTGTGCGCGTTGGTAAAGCGGTGCGTCCGGGTGAGTCTGAAGTGAATGCCAACGTTCGATCACGGTCTTCCATTATGCGTGTCGCGGAGCGCGTTGCATGAATGCTTTGCGAGTAACAATCGTTGGCTTGGTGATGGTGAATCTGACAACAGCGCTGAGCATCGTCTATTCAAAGCATCAGAGCCGCATGCAGTTTAGAGACATGCGCACAGTGCAGAAAGCCATAGACGATGCAAATATAGAGTGGGGTCGTCTGCAAATAGAAGAGAGCACGCTGGCGCGGTATGGTCGCATCGAAGACCTTGCCACGCGCAAGTTAAATATGCGTTTGCCTGAACATCACGAAATTAAAATGGTGTTCAAATGAGTCACGATATTGCTGTTTCCCGGTTCGGAGGGCGTCGTGCCGCAGTGCTTGGCGTGTTTGCATTGTTGTTACTGGTGTTGTGGGCGCGCGC
>CALLLY010000165.1 GCA_938008205.1 uncultured Granulosicoccaceae bacterium | reverse complement strand
CAGACCGTGACCTATATGCCGCGCTGGTCAGAAGACGCAGACAGCCAGTCTTCTCATGTGCATATCTCCCTGCTGGATGCCGGTGGCAAGCCTGTTTTTCATGACGCAAGCGATGAACACTCAATGTCAGAGACATTCAAGCACTTCATTGGCGGCTTGCAACGCTATCTGCCAAAGATGATGCTCATCTTTGCACCGACCGTTAATTCATGGCGCCGTTATGCTGAAGGCACATTTGCACCTCCGGCTTTTTCATGGGGAATCGAAAATCGAACCACTTGTTTCCGCGTGGTTGGCGAAAGCGAAAACAGCCTGCGAGTAGAGAACAGACTGCCCTGCTCTGACAGCAACCCTTATCTTGCAATGGCAGCAATGTTGTCAGCGGGACTTTCCGGCATTGAAGAAAAACTGCAGCCAACATCCATGACATCCGGCAACGGCTATCTGCCCGATGCCGCCATTGGTGATCCGTTACAAAAAGATATGCAGTCCGCCATTGATGCGTTTTCCACATCAGAACACGCACGGACCTTTCTGGGTGATCGTTTCGTTGATGCCTATGTATCTACACGTTCGGCACAGCTCGAATCATTCAAAGATAAAACGCTCATAGACGAACGCAAGCGCTTCTTTGAGTTGGGATAGGGCGTGAACGCACACTGGCGAGCTATAAATTACGATCCAACACGTCGAGTATGATGTGTTCAGACCGTGCACCGTTTGCATAAAACGACGGAATCATGATGGTTCCCGCCCGGCGTGGTTGCAACATGACACGAACGTACAATCCGTTAGTCTCAGGGATTTTTCTTTCGTCTGTCGCAAGGATATTAAAGTCCCGCCACAGGCTTGAGATATCCGGTACGCTCGACAAACCCGTACCTGCAATATGCAAGACAACGGTTTCACCTTCAATAATAGAGGCACTGTCTATTCGACTGTCTAGCGCCGCTGCTACTCGTTGTTGATCACCGCTTGAAGATTTTTCCGGCAATACGGTAGAAATCGGGCTGCTGCGTTGATTAAAAAACGGCAGCGAAAACCACACCGTCAGCACTACAGCAAAACCAGATACCGCTACCAGCGCAAATGTACGATGCAGTCGCCGTGAAGGGCGAGGTTGTTTCCACTTAACATTGGGACGTGTTCTTCTCTTTCGGACCCGTTCTCTGTAGCGGTTTGCATGCAGCGGTTCTGCTGGTTCTGCTCTTTGCGAGCGGTTAATCTCCGCGATCGAAATATCATACTTTTCCATCAGTACTTTTAGCCGCCGTTCGGCAATGGCAGCTTCAGCGGGCGAGCTTAAGTCTCTGGACATAGCCCGCAGTTTTCCAGCCCTCTCAACGAGCTTTACTCTATCCAAAAGCGATCAGGTTACGCGGTATGACGCAGTGTCGTGAGCTTGTAAAAGCACGCAATCCGGATTTCAATACATGCTGCATTATTCAATGCAAACATTTAGTCAAACATATCCGGATTAGCGGCGACCACCTGATCGTAAACCGGCTGAAAATGCAGCCAGCCCAGGTAGTCACTACCAACATGCGTTGCCGAGTGGCGGGCTGCTTCATCATCCATTAAGGCGGGCCTGGTACTACCCGACTCAAGTAATAACTGTACGTGACAGCAACGGTCCATGGCGATAAACCAGAACACTGCATCATCAACACTGTGGCGGCTTGCAGTGAGTATGCCGTGGTTTTGATGTAACACAGCACGATTACCGGCAAATGCTTCAACAACCCCCTGCCCCTGATCCGTAAAGACGGTTACTGCCCCGCCATCGTCACTGACAACGGCATGGTTATCATAAAAGCACGCGGCATCCTGGTTATAGGGTTCTATCGGGCGACCGGTAGAGCACCACGCCGTCCCATGGGGGGTGTGCGCGTGACACATGGCAACAATATCCGGATGTGCTTCATGCACCGAGGCGTGAACAACAAAACCCGCCCGGTTGATGGCGTAATTACCCTCGACCACTCTTCCTTCGTGATCGGCCAGAATCAGGTTGGACATTTTCACCTGTGAAAAATGAACCGCCATCGGGTTTGTCCAGTACAGATTCGAATGTTCAGGATCACGGACCGAGATGTGCCCTGCCATGCCGTAGTCGAAGTTGTTCATCGCAAAAGCGCGGCAACCGGCCACCAGCCTTTGCTTGCGGTGCTCGCGTTCTTGCTCGACAGTATTAAAAGCAGGTAATTCCGGAAAAATAAGTCCCGATTGCTCAGGCTGATAAATCGATACACGATCTCCCAGCGAATTGGATTGAGCACCGGCTGTCTCAGCTGCGGCGGATGTTTCCATGTTATTTCCTCGTTTTATGCAACGAACCGGCGATTATCGTCTCGGTCTTTTCATGGCGATCCAGCACCTGAGCAGGGTGCTGCGGTGTTTGCACCATTCCCTCTTTTCCAGTCTAATCATACGTTCCGGATACCCCTCCAGCAATGAGTTTTTGAGGTGTGGCAATGCATGTTTCTCGACTGAGCCCGGCGCTTGGCGCTGAGGTAATCAATAGTGATATCAGGAGCCTCAGCAACGATGAATTCGCGCGGCTACGCCAGACATGGAATGAGGCCGGTGGGCTGCTGGTTATTCGCAATCAGCAACTCGAAGCGGATGATCAGGTAGCCTTCGCGCGCCGTTTTGGTGAACTGTTTGGCGAGGCAGATCAGTTTCAGGAATCTGTGCTGAAAAACCTGCTACCGGGGCAGCCTGCGTTATATCGGGTATCCAACAAGGTTGACAGCAGCGGTGAGCCGCTGGGACGCGCCAGAGCCGGAACCTACTGGCATTCTGATGTGTCGTTTCGTCGGCAACCGGCGCAGGCATCTTTGCTATACGGCATTGAAGTCCCCGATCACGGTGGCGACACACAGTTCGCCAGCCTGTCGGCAGCCTACAACGGCTTATCTGAAGCCATGCAAACCCTGTTACAGCCACTCAATGCGGTTCATGACTTTCGCGTTGCCGCCGTCTCAAGCGGAACCTATAGCACAGCCGATTTAAACTCCGGCGACTTTGATGGTGCCAACCGCTGGACGCACCCGGTGGTCGTTCGTCACCCCGAAACAACCAAACCAACACTGTATGTTAACCCGGGCTTTACTTCTCACCTTGAAGGATTCGAGCGCACTGAAAGTGATGCTTTGCTTGGCTATCTTTACCAGCATTGCCAGCGCCCTGAATTCGTCTACCGGCATCGATGGCAACCGCGTGATCTGTTGATCTGGGATAACCGCTGCACCATGCATTGTGCTATTTCAGATTACACCGCCGATCGATATCTGCATCGCGCCACCGTCATTGCAGATACCCCGGTAAGCTATATGGCCTGATCACAACGCTATGACTGAATCAAAATTACTGAACCATGCATCGTTGCTAAACTAATAAGAATTGCATTGTGTGATCATAAGCCGCCTAAATGTGGTTAAAGCAATGCAACGAGTTTTCCTTCATCACCTTTTTTAAATTCACAGGTCACAATGCCCATGACTGATTCAACACATCGCCCGGAGAAAGCTCCTGTATGAGCACCCCCTCTCATCCCCTGCCCGATCAACCACCTAACCCTGAAAAATTCGACGCGCAGGTAACACAAGCATTGCAAAGTATTGTTTCGGTTCGCACCCGAATCCCTGACAACGCACTAACCGCAGATACCCTCGGCACCGAGCGTGACGGGCACGGTATTGTCATTAACGAACAAGGGCTTGTTCTAACCATCGGATACATTGTCACAGAAGCAAACAGTGTTTGGCTGGTTGATTATCACGGCACCACGGTACAGGGTCATGTTGTGGCTTATGATCAGCCGAGCGGATTCGGACTGGTGCAGGCGCTGGGTAAAATGGCCCTGCCACCGGTTATGCTCGGTAAGTCAGCTGATCTGATACCAGGGCAGCCCATGTTACTGGCTGGCTGTGGCGGCGCAAAAAATACCCAACAAGTTCAGATTGGTGGCATCGACGAGTTTGCCGGTTATTGGGAATACCTGATAGACGCGGCTATTTTTACAGTGCCGGCTCATCCGTTCTGGAGTGGCGCAGCCCTTATTGGTGAAGACGGCATGCTCTACGGTATCGCCTCCCTGATTCTGCAAACCGAAGATCACGACGACACGGTAAGCGATGCCAATATGGTCGTACCCATTGATTTGCTGCCACCAGTGCTCAATGATCTGCTGCTATACGGAAAGCGTCAGGAACCTGCTCGCCCCTGGGTGGGATGGTTTACTCAGGAGTCATCTGACGGAATCATTGTCGCAGGCCTTAGCGATGGTGGACCGGCAGATCTCGCCGGGTTAAAAAGTGGTGACATAATCACTCAGGTAGAAGGCCAGAGCGTAGAGTCTCTCCCCGAGTTGTTACGGACTGTCTGGTCAACAGGTGATGCAGGTGTTGAAATTTCAGTAACCTTTGAACGTGATTATGTGCAGCAGTCCATTGTGGTCACAACCATCGATCGCAACGCACGGTTGTTATCAGAAACAGTTCATTAAATCCGGATATCCAGTGACTTACCTGGCAGACTCTCCACCAGGTGTGTATCCAGCTTGT